>JAAHGR010000443.1 GCA_010672425.1 Symploca sp. SIO2E6 | reverse complement strand
TTATTAAGGGGGACCGGATTTAAAGTCCCCCGTGGAAGTAAAAGCGTAGCATCCTCTGGCTTCCCCGTGGAAGTAAAAGCGTTCGCGAAGCGTTCTCCTTTCGGAGTAGCATCCTCTGGCTTCCCCCTTATTAAGGGGGACGGGAGGGGGATCCTAAGGGGGACGGGAGGGGGATCCAAAGGGGGACGGGAGGGGGATCCAATGGGGATGCGAGGGGGATCCAATGGGGATGCGAGGGGGATCTAATAGCTGATAGCTTTTAAGTTGTAGGATAATAGCAGCATCGGAAGTTGTCACTTTCCTCCTTAGGCAAAAGCGATCGCATGGTACCCAAAGAACTAAAATTCCTGTTGAAGTTGTTAGGCTTTCCCAATTACAGGGCACCCTTGACTAAAATTCAGCCTACCCCCAATATGAAAGCGACGGAACGGAATAGTCTCTGTCGTCGGCTGTGCCATCAGGGTTTTGTGGCTAGTACCATGGTGATTACTAAGTTCAAGATTGCTCCTCCTGGTAAATCCCTACTGAAGCTAGATCCTGCTGGCTTGCTGTTGAAGGAAGACTCACTCCAGGTACTCCAGGCTTGTGCTAAGGGGACAATTTCTCCTCAAGGGACTGGCATTCCTCGTGATAAGCGACAAACTATTATCCAAGATTTAAGCCAAAAGGGTTTAATTAAAGTAGTTGAGCACAGAATCACCGAAATCTGGCTGACGGAACAAGGACAGCAATATTTGCTGGAAAACTATGAAGGTAATAGTACCTCGGAACATATCCATCTGAAGATGCTCACGGATTACCTGCGGCTGCTGCGTAGATTCCAAGGGGTGACTAGGGAACAGGTACAGCCTGCCATAACTGAGCCTCAGGAACTTGTCGTAACTGAGAAGTTGCTAGTGGCGGCTGGGAGTAAACCAACGGATGCAGAGATTTTGCAGTTGATTCAGGATTTAGACAACAAATTAGGCACGAACAATTATTTGCCCATTTTTCATCTGCGGCAACAGTTACAACCACAGCTGTCTACCGAAGAACTAGATCATGCTCTCTATCGCCTCCAAAAGCAAGAGCAAATTGAGCTGAGTGCTTTGGTGCATACTCAAAACTATACCCCAGAGCAAATTAATGCGGGCATTAATCAACGAGTTGGTAGTAAGCTATTTTTTATCCAGGTTACGGTGGAGTGAAGACTAGTGGAGCTAAGTAGGGTTTGCTACATGGAGCTAGAAGCTATATCAGACAAGGCTTTCAACCATTTGCAGTCATCAAGGCGTACAAGTAAATTGTATCTTTTGGCTCAAAAACCTTGTACTTTAACCGGGAAATCCCCAATGAACTCTTGACTTATTACTTATTACTTATTACTTATTACTTATGACTTCTCCCAAACCCTAAGTAGCGCCACTGAGGTATCCACAGTATGACATCTATCGATGAGCTTATTTTAAGAAGTACTAATCCCTTTGATAACTATCGGTCTGTCAATTTTTGGGATCAGCAGCAAGCTACCGAACCTACGGTTAACTCTATTCACAAAGACGCGATCGCGAAAATTGAAGCTACTCTAGATCAAGTTGCTCTAGATCATCGTACCCGAACTGTGAGACTGGAAGGAGACCCTGGTTCTGGTAAAACGTTTCTGTTGGGTAGGCTCAAGCGCAAGCTGAACTCCAAAGCCTTTTTTGCCTATATTCCTCCTTTTCCTCAGAGTGACGAAATCTGGCGTCATATCTTACGCTACACTGTCAATAGCCTTGTAGAAGTACCCCATCGACAGCAAGATTCTCAGTTGTTGCAATGGCTCAAGAGCTTATCTGTTTTTAAACGACGCAGTTTTGGTCAAAGATTGCGGCAAGGTAGCATTTGGGATTGGTTACGAAATGACAAGCAAAGATTCATTACCAATCTCAAGGAAACTTATCAAAGAGCACCAATCTATAATGCTGACAGTTTTTTCAGTTTGCTCCACGATCTTACTAACCCGAAACTGTACCCTAAGGCATGTGAATGGTTGAAAGGGGATGATCTGAGTGAAGAATCTCTAGAACAATTAGGAGTGAGGCATTCCATCGCAAGCGAAGAAGCTGCCTATGAAATTTTAGCTAATTTTGGCAGAATCTCGATCGCGACTCAGCCAATTGTACTTTGTTTTGACCAATTAGAAAGCATTGCTTGCTTACCGGATGGTTCCCTCAATTTACCCGCTTTATTTAATGCTAACACCAAAATTCATGAGGAGAACCATAATTTTTTGATTATTATCAGTATTATTATTAATACTTGGAAGCAGAACGAGCATCGCCTTGACCAATCTCATAAAGACCGTATTGATACCCATCTTGCTCTGCGACCTATTAGTATAGAACAAGCCAAATCAATTTGGGCAACTCGTCTGTTTCCTCTCCACAGTCAAGCTAAATACCAACCAACCTCTGTTATTTATCCTCTCAAGCGTCGATATCTAGAAGCTGAATTACCTAGTGGTAAAACCAATCCGAGAAATGCCCTGCTGATTGGAAGAGATATATTTCAACAGTACAAGGAATGGCTAGCCCAAGAAAGTAGAGAAAGGTTTAAACCTAGCTCCAGACATAAGCAGCAGAACAATGAACCATCAGAATTGCTGGCAACTTTTAAATTAAGCTGGCTTGAAGAATTCACTAAGATTCAAGAAACAATTCTTAGCATTCGCCAGTTATCTTCACCAGAACTCATCAGAATGCTGCAAGATGTACTAGTTGCTCTGCAAGTAGAGGGAATTGAAACTTCTTGGTTGACCAAAACCAAGTATGCTAGCTATTCCCTAAGCTATCAGCTGCCCAGTCAGATTGGAAAGGTAAGAGTTATCTGGACAGAAGACTCCAATATGAATTCCTTTTTCAATGTGATGAAAATTTGTCAGAAAGAGGTTGACAACCATACTAATACAGTTTTGCAACTGATTCGTTCCGTAGGAGTAGGTAAACCATCTAATGCAGGGCATAAACTTTATCAAAAAATTTTCACCGGTTCACCCCATCGTCACCTGATCCCTAGTCTCAATTCTGTGCATTACCTAGTAACTTACCACTCTTTAGTGAAAGATGCTCGTGAGGGGGACTTATTGATTGGTAGTGAAACCTTAGGTTTGAAAGCCTTGCAAGCCTTAATTAGGGAATCCAAGATTTTAGATAATTGTCAGTTACTACAAGATTTAGGTATTTTTGCTGGACAACAACAGGAAGACCCTAGGGACTTGAGTAACCAAAAACAGGACAAAGCTAGTCAAGATTCTCAGCATAGGTTGCTCTCGGCTAAAGACTATCTATTAAATTTAATTAAAACTCAGGGACTGATGGGACGTCAGATACTTGTTCAAAATATTTGTAGTCAGTTTACTCAGGTATCCGAATCCCAAGCTGAGCAACTGATTGAGCAGTTGTGCCAAGAAAAGCAAATTTCTATTCTCAATCCCAGAGAGCAACCAGAAGCACAGTTAATCTTTTTGAAGAAGAGGGAGTAGGCAGTAGAAATATTTTACCAGATTATACGCGATCGCATAATCTGGTAAAATATTTCTGGAAAAATTACTCTTGAGAAAGAATGCTCCAAGGCAGGAGGCAGGAGGCTGCAAGGCTCTAAGGGAAGCTGACTTGTTTTTCTTCTTCTTTTTGGACTGAAGTCCAACTACTGCTCATTACTCATTACTCATTACTCATTACTCATTACTCATTACTCATTACTCATTACTCATTACTCATTACTCATTATTAATGAATCCTGAACAACTACAATTAACCATAGGCTGGCTCTACCCAACTTTGATGAGTACCTATGGCGATCGCGGTAATGTCATCTGCTTGCAACAACGAGCACAGTGGCGTAAAATTGAGGTACAAGTACTGTCTCTTGATCAAGAAAGTTCCGCTGAGCAACTGCATCAGGTGGATATTTTTATGGGTGGTGGGGCTCAAGATCGACAGCAGGAAATCGTGATGCGAGACTTAAAAGGGACTAAATCTGGGATCTTGCAGGAGAAAATTGAGGCAGGAACACCAGGGGTTTTTACTTGTGGCGCCCCCCAATTGCTGGGTCATTACTACGAACCGGCACTAGGTCAACGAATTGAGGGATTGGGTTTATTCGATTTGACTAGTAAGCATCCTGGTTATGATGCTCGTCGTTGCATTGGTAATGTGGTGTTTGAAGTGACCGCATCACCTTTAGCCCAAGAGTTAGAAACCATGCTGGGAAGCAAGCCAGTGATCATTGGTTTTGAAAACCATGGCGGTCGTACCTACCTGGGAAATGTACAACCTCTGGGTCATGTAGTCAAGGGGTACGGTAATAATGGCCAAGATAGCACAGAAGGGGCATTCTATCGTAATGCGATCGCTACTTACTCCCACGGTCCTCTATTACCCAAGAATCCTTTTATCGCAGATTGGCTCATCCAGAAAGCATTGAATCGAAAGTATCAAACCACTGTAGCTTTAGAACCACTTGATGACACTTTAGCAACCCAAGCGCGTCAAGCAATGTTTAAACGGTTAGGTGTTAGGTGTTAGGTGTTAGGTATCTCCTGCCTCCTGCCTTCTGCCTCCTGCCTTGTTTCTTGAAATACTTGGGCTTGTATTAATTCAATTCTTTAATCTAAAATCTAAAATCTAAAATCTAAAATCTCATACAAATGCAGATGAGCAATAACCTTAAAGGGGGGATTCTGAGTGAACCCCAAGTCCTCTCTCCCCAAAACCTTGAGCAACAGTTAAAAGCCAGGACAGCTACCGTCAGTCGCACTACTGGTGAAACTGATGTACAAGTAACGGTAAATCTAGATGGTGTGGGTTCTTGTACCGCTAACACCGGCATCCCTTTTTTAGACCATATGCTGCATCAGATTTCCTCCCACGGACTAATTGACTTGGAAGTGCTAGCAACTGGTGATTGGGAAATTGATGATCACCATACTAACGAAGATGTGGGTATTACTCTAGGTCAAGCTTTGGGAAAAGCATTAAGCGATCGCAAAGGGATTGTCCGCTTTGGCAATTTTCTTGCTCCTTTAGATGAGGCTTTAGTGCAAGTAGCTCTCGACTTTTCTGGGCGTCCTCATTTAAGTTACGGCTTGGAGATTCCTACTCAGCGAGTCGGTACTTATGACACTCAACTGGTACGAGAGTTTTTCGTAGCCCTAGTCAACCATAGCCAGATGACATTGCACATCCGTCAGTTAGATGGCATTAACTCCCATCATATCATTGAAGCAACTTTTAAGGCATTCTCCAGAGCTCTCAGAATGGCAATAGAGATTGATCCTCGTCGTGCAGGGATGGTTCCTAGCTCTAAAGGAGTCTTGTAAATTTTAGGTTTGAGGCTCTTGTATCCTTCCACTTTCGTGGGAAATTCCCTAAGACCTAATCTGAAAATAGACGCGGGGACGCGGGGACGCGGGGACGCGGAGACACCGGAATTTTCATCCTACTCCTACAGAGAACGCTGCGCGAACGTTGTGAGGTGAAAGTTCATGGGAGTCTAACACCTAAGAACTACCACCTAATTCTCACTAAAACCAATTTGTAAAGAAATGTAAAGATGTCTAGGGCAGATCCGGATGCAGCTACTCTTTTGAGAAAACTGGATTGTTGGACAAAATAAACAGGATAAACTCAGCAATCAATACAGTTAATCCTACAATTCCAACACTGTAAATCTACACTTAGCTCAATCATGCAAGAGAAACAAGAAAAGCAACTGTTTACCGAAATTACTAACGAAGAATCAGCTACCGTTAATGGTGGTAGTTGTTACTACTGGCCTCAGTCTCGTCGCTCTAACTACTATGGCTATCGTCGCACTCGGCGTTACAACCAGACTGTTAACGTCTACTTCAACAATTACGACTACCCCAAATACTACTAAGGTTATAGGGTTTTAGCTTCGGCAATTCTCCAATCTAGAAAGTTCCAATTGAGTTGAAGTCTCCATAGAAGTATGGGGGCTATTTTTTTGCCATAAGCTCTCAATATTGAGCCAAAAAAGCTGATATATTGAAAATAATACCAAATCCGGTATACATAAACACGCTATACCCCACCCTGTAGAGACGTTGCATGCAACGTCTCAGAGCAAGTTTCGCGATTGTCTCAAAACGGGTGTGACTAAACCGGATTTGGTATAATAAGCTCTTATGTCTACAACAACTTCCTGAGTTTTTGCTGAGTTATTTATTAGAAAAAACTATTTGTAAACAGATATGAATTATGGGGTTAATCGTTCCGGATATAGGCATTGATTTGAGAAGAATGAATTGAACAAAACAAACAGGACAGAATGAGCAACATAACTCATACTACTTGTTTGAACAACACAATTTGATGATGGAGTTAACCATGCAAGACGCTCAAGAAAAAACCACGGAAGTTCTGTTAACCGAGATCAATGCTGAAGAATCAGCCACTGTCAATGGTGGTTACTGCTACAGTCCTCGCAACTACTACGGCTACCGTCCAAAATGCTACCCTCGCAAACGCTATTACAGCAGTCCTGTTTACTATGGCAACGGCTATCCTTGCTACTAAGATGATAGGGATTGTGGTCAACCATAATTGAGAGCTAATTAGCTATTAACCCAAGTTGCTAGTTATTAGCTTAATCTTGGTTAGATCCCCCTCCCGTACCCCTTGGATCCCCTTCCCGTACCCCTTGGGATCCCCCTCCCGTACCCCTTGGGATCCCCCTCCCGTCCCCCTTGGGATCCCCCTCCCGTACCCCTTAATAAGGGGGAAGCCAGAGGATGCTACGCTTTGACCTCCACGGTTCGCCAGAGGATGCTACG
>JAAHGR010000442.1 GCA_010672425.1 Symploca sp. SIO2E6 | reverse complement strand
TCATCTCCCCATCCCCCCATCCCCCCATCCCCCAGTCTAAAATGTTGCCCGAATCGTAAATGCATAATCTCCTCCAGGCTCCAGCTGATAATCCCACTGTTCTAAAAATCGACCAAGGGGCTCTTGAATCAGGGCACGTCCTAAGGATGGTTGGACTAACAATTGGCCTCGGCGAAAACACCACTGAAACTGCCACTCATATTCTGCTGCTTGCACTTCTCCTTCAATCTTGCCATATTGCCAGGAGTGTTGGGTAATGCGGACGTAGGCAGTAGTTTCCGGCAAATTATTTGAACTCACAGTTGCAACAATTCTTAAAGAAGCTGGTTGTGGTACTACGTAAATATCTTAGAACATGAGGAACTCACCACAAAGTTACCGAGAGCACAAAGAGCATCTATACGGCGATTCCATCAATACAAGAATTTTGAATGCAAGAATTCGCCATCAGGTGCTCATTACTATTTTCCTGTAGTTCCAGAAGCCAAAGATTAACCAAAAAGCCAGGAGAACAATAGTCAGTAGCAAGACGGGAATTGGACCAAATTGAGCGATGAGAGTTGGTGCTGCAGCGGTGAAGAAACCACCCCCAACAATCGGTTCAAAGAACAGCTGTTTATAGGCAAAGCTCTCGAAAGCACCGGAACGCTTGTGGGGATCAACCATTTGTATTAGTAATAAACCAGTGGCGGTGACACCCATTGATTGTCCCATATCACCCATGCCTCGCTCAAACCAGTAGGTGGGGATGATCCGAGGAGCAAGGTAGATAAAACAGAGGATATTCCAGGTAATGCCAGCTACAGATAATAGTAGAAAGGCTCCGAAGTTACCCACGAGTACCGCTAAGGAGATGGAAGCTAGAGCTGCTACAATGGTGACATCCAAGGCTACTCCACCAATGTTATTCATTAATCGGCGGTCAATCAGATAAGTTAGACGTAAGCGTTCTAAGGCAAGCTGCACAATAATGCCACCTACCAACGCTAGGGGAAATAAGGGAATCGCAGCCAGTAGTTCTAGTCCCTCACCCCCTTGGTTCCAGGTTACTGATTCAAGGAAATAGAGTCCTTGTTTGAGGAGCCAACCAATAGCGATTGCTAAAGCGACGAAGCCAAAGTGTAGTGATAAGGGATCGATGAGCAGGTTGCGCATCATTCTAGCTCTTTTTGTCCTTGTTTCGGAACTTTCCTGGTGATTTTCCTGTGGCTGTTCCTCCTCAAGGTTATCCTCTTCGGCGGCTGGGATATATCCTCGATAACGACCCCAATTAGCTAGTATTACTCCTGTCACAACACCACTGACGATTCCCACTGTTGCTAAACCAAGAGCTAAATCAGGTCCTTCTGCAAAGCCTAACTTACTGAGGGTTTCTGCCATGCCAGCAGCAGTTCCATGACCCCCTTCAAAGGCAATTTCAATCAAAGCACCGGAGATGGGACTAAGTCCGAAGACAGGAGTCAATACCGTCAATGCTAGTAATAGTCCCACAACATATTGTCCCCAGGCAATGGATTGACCAAAAGCTACCTGGGGTGAAGCCAGGCGCCAAATATCTCGGGGACTGGGAATAAACTCCCCCAGGAAAATAGTGGCGAAGACGACATTGATAAAAACCCCAGGAATTTGTTGCCAAACATCTAGCACCGGTTGGGGAAAGATACCAATGGAGAGGAAGTTTCCCTCCCCTGCAATCGCACCTAAAACTGCTGGTCCGAGGAATAAGGCTAACAACCCAGTGACAATTGAGCTGGGTAAATACAGGGCTTGTAACAGGGGAATACTCTGGCGAATCCACCTGCCAATCAGCAGCAAAAAACTGAGGATGATAAAGGCAAAGAATACATCTTGGAAGTCATAGGATGGTCCTGGGTTAGATCCTTGTGCTAGAGCCATGGAATTAAATGGCACTACTATAAAGATGATAGTTCCAGCAAGCAGGCAACTAGCCCGAGATAACCAACGCCTTTGCTTACACTGTCTTAACATCCATGTCATCCGACTCAAGAGAAGGAATATATCCCTGATTTGCCCCATAGTATCTTCCTCAACAAAACCGTTTTTCTTTCTATAAGCTTGACAATGGTGATGTCAAGCTCTTTCTTTGCTGCCCAACAAACTAGAGTAGTACTGCGCTAAGCTGATCACATCACTGTGTACAGCCTTGATCAATTTCAGGGGATTGTATTCGGTTGGGTGCTCTTCAAGATAAGTGCGGAAGCTATCAGCGTAGATTTGCTTGAGTGCAGTTGAGATATTGACTTTAGCTGTGCCAAAAGCAATCAGCCGTTGAAAAACATCATCAGTTAAACCACTGCCACCGTGCAATACCATGGGAGTATTAGTAGCCTCCACTAACTGCTGTATCCGGTGGTAGCGAATTTCTGGTGCAGCCTTGTAAAAACCATGAGCTGTACCGATAGCAGGTGCATAGCAGTAAATGCCAGTTTCCTTGACAAAAGCGATCGCTTTTTCTATGGGTATCAGTTGCCCTTCCGTATCACTACCCACATCGTCTTCAGGGCCCGCCACAGCGACTACTTCCCCTTCTACATGAGCACCATATTGAGCAGCATATTTGGTGATTTCTTGAGTAGTCTGCCAGTTTTCCTCAAAAGACAACTCTGAGCCATCAAACAGTACTGAGTTCCAGCCTAACCGCAGACATTCTTTGGCTACTTCGGGGTCGGGACAGTGATCTAAGTGGAGGGTTACAGGTACAGAGACTCGTTCAGCCATTTTGGTGAACATATCCTTGACTACTTTGGCTCCCCAAAAATTAATGGTTTTCACTGAGATCTGAATAATTAACGGGGACTGAGACTCCTCAGCTCCTTTAATTAAGCCATCCATGGTAATATCATCGACAGCATTAAAGGCAGGAACACCGTACCTGTTTTCAAAGGCCGGGCTCATAATCTCTGGTAGGCTAACAACTGTCATGATTCTCTCCTGTTTGCTCTTGAAAGCGTTGTGGAGTTTTTAATCTTCTCATTAAAAATTATACTTGACAGGGTGATACCAAATCTGGGTTGACCACCCCCGTTTTGATAAAACCGCTAAACCCGCTCTGAGACGTTGCAGGCAACGTCTCAGAGCGGGTGGGAAATAACGGGGGTATCTATGCCGGATTTGGTATGACAATCGCCAGTGAATTCGGAGCGTGTGCGATCAACGCAAGTTGGAGCCATAGGCAATCGCTTTTTCTGGGAAATCTGTTAATGGTAGGGTGGGCAAAGTGTTATATCATGTTCGGTAGATTACTTACACTTTGGTGGCAATAAGGCTCCGAGGCAGGAGGCTCCGAGGCAGGAGGGAAGAAAGAAGGTGGCAAGGTATTCGGGAATTATAAGTGATTATCCTTTCCTTGATATTAGGTGTTAGGTGAGGTGTTAGGTTTTAGGGATTTCCCACTTGCGGTGCAAGGTTTTCGAGCCAAAAGAAACAAAAACCTTGTACTTTCGTTGAGATTAACTCAAAACTTGTTACTTGTTACTTATTCTCCCAAGCCCTACCTATTAGCAGATGAGTGCCTCCGAACAGGAAAAGCACCAGGTGTGACTGTTATCTGCAAATCTTGACGATCGCGGCGCAGCTCTATTTGTAAGTTACCACCTACCTGGGAATTTTGTACAGATTTTTGCAGATCATCTGCGTTTTTAATTGGTTTACCCTCGATTTTGGTGATTACATCACCCCCCCGGAGTCCAGCTTGAGCAGCTGGTGAGTTGGGTACTACTCGGGAAATGAAGACCCCTTCTGAGTCCTCGATCCTAAAATCAGTCCCACGATTGAGCTGTTCTTTCAATTCTGGGTTCAAGGTCATCATTTGGATACCGAGATAAGGATGTTCCACCTTTCCCTTAGTAATCAACTGCTGAGCAATTTGTTGAGCAGTATTGATGGGAATGGAAAAGCCGATACCTTGGGCTCCCTGAATAACTGCTGTGTTGATACCAATCACTTCACCGGAGGCATTGAGCAGGGGTCCTCCAGAGTTACCAGGGTTGATAGCGGCGTCGGTTTGGATAAATTCGACTCGCTTATCTTCGACACCTACTTGAGAGCTAGAACGGCCAGTGCCACTGATGATACCAGTAGTTACTGTATTATCCAAGCCCAGAGGATTACCGATCGTGATCGCCCATTCTCCGGATCTAAGTTGCTCAGAATCCCCCAAAGCAACGGTGGGGAGATTATCTCCTTCAATTTTGACAACAGCGACATCTGTGAGGGAGTCTGTTCCAATCACCTTCCCTTCAAAACGACGACCATCTTTGAGAACTACTTCTACAGTATCAGCACCATCAACAACGTGGGCATTAGTGAGTAGCTGACCCTCTTTGTTGATAATAAAACCACTACCTGTACCCTGTTCTACTCGCTGTGCTGGTTGCTCCCGGGATGGAAGACCAAAAAATCGGTCATTAAAAGCATCAGGAAATTGACTGTTAACTGTTCTAGAAGCATTAATCCGCACTACTGCTGGTCCAACTTGCTCGACAACATTAGTGATAAAGTTGGAGTCTTGATTCAACAAGGATTTAGTAGTTGAAGTTGCTGCTAAGACACCAGAAGAAGTTCGAGAGTTAGATTCAGCTGCCAGGGAAGAGTTACGAGCAGCTAGTAAATAGCCACCAGAAAAGGTGACACCGGTTCCTAGCAACAGAAGTGATAAATAAGTGAGTGTTTTTTTCATTTGTTGTTGGTTGTTGGTTGTTGGTTGTTGGTTGTTTGTCGTTTGTTGTTTGTTGTTGGTTGTTTGTTGTTTGTTGTTTGTTGTTTGTTGTTTGTTGTTTGTTGTTGGTCGTTTGTTGTTCCCTGTAAGTACTACAATTATTAAGGTAGACGTTCCCTGTGACTTTCTAGTGACAGGAATGTTGAGATGGTGTGAAATTTTATCCAATTCCCAATTCCCAATTCCCAATTCCCCGTTCCCTAATTAATCATTACTCAGCTAACGGAAAAATTCCGGACGCTGCAACTGTGTCTGGTGGAGTTTTTCGTCTAAAGCCTGCCAGTTTTGGTGCTCAAGTAGCTCAATCAGTTGGTTAAGGTTGTGGCGATAGGAAGTGAGCGAGCGCAACAGTGCTTCCCGATTATAACGCGCCATCATCACTCCTAATTCTGGATTGCCTCCCCCAACACGGCTGGTGTCTCGAAAGCCAGAACTACTCAACAGTTGTGCTAGCTTTAACACTCCCAGATCAGTTTCACTCATACAGGCGTCAATCAAGTTGGCACTAACCATGACTGGTAGGTGAGAAATCCAAGCTACTGCTTGGTCATGTTCTTCCGGACCACAGAAGTAGACTTTGGTTGTGAGCGTGCGCACAATCTCTTCAACAATGTTTACTGCTACTGCTGGAGTTGTCTCCACCGGCGTCAATACATAAGGATTACCCACAAATAAGTTTGATTGAGCAGCTTCAATACCATTGTCTGCTGTTCCCGACATTGGATGTCCTCCCACAAAATTAGACCAAAGGGGAGCAATTTGCTCAACGACTGCCTGCTTGACTGAACCAACATCGGTGAGTATGGTTTCTGGGGAGAGATAGGGAATTAACTGCTGCACAATTGGCGCGATCGCAGCGATTGGTGTACAAATAAAGATGACCTCTGTCTTGGCTAGTAACTTCAGATTGACACTAGCATGATCAACTACACCACGCTCCAGAGCTAATTGGCAAGTTCGCTCTTGGCGAGAGACTCCCCAAATTTGGTGACCCATTGCCCTCAAGTCCAACCCCAGTGAGCCACCGATTAGTCCTAGTCCTACAATTCCAATATTCATCAAAAAATTCACGTAGGGGCGTATTGCCTACGCCCTATTTGCAACAAAATCAGCGTATACCGTAGAGGCGGGTTAACCAACCATCTTTCGGTAGTAAACCCGCCCCGGTCACAGGATAAGTGTGCCAGAGACCGGGATTGATATAAAGCGATCGCTTGAAGCTTTCCTGACTTTGTGTCCTTTGTGTCTTTGTGGTTATTGCTTTTAATTACTCCAATAGAAGATTGCACTCTGCCCATATCGAAAAAAGGAGCAAGTAGAAAAATAAGCATTTCTCAGATAAATCCGCTGTACTTTGTGCTTTTGTGGTATTATTTTGAATAATGGAATGGATGTGCGCCTATGCCATCATTGCCTGTGACCTCACTAATCCATACCACAACAACCTCAATACAAAATCTACCCCACCAAAACAATCCTTTCTCATCCCAAACAACAAACAACAAACAACAAACAACCAACAACAAACAACCAACAACCAACAACCAACAACCAACAACCAACAACCAACAACCAACAACCAACAACCAACAACAAATCTCAATTCGACCTTCCCGCAGGTTGACAATCTTGATTGCGTTGAATCTCGGTTTCTATCGCCTCATCTAGAGTAATTTCTTCGACCTTAGAATTGATAACTACAGCTGGGGTAGTTTGACAGGCAGATTCTTCTAATCCATACTCTGGTAAATATTCCAAAACAGATTGCCAAATGGGGGTAAAGTCGGGGACGGTGTTTGTCGTAGAATCCCTGTTGACTATCACTAAAGTAGAATTACCTGGGTCTGCTATCGGGTTAGAATTATTAGGAATTACCACTGGGTTAGAATTACCAGGAACCACCACTGGGGTAGAATCACCGTTGTCTACGACCACAGTAGGATCACCAGGGGCTACCACTACGGTAGAGTTATCTGGGACTACTACTACTGGAGCAGCAATATTAGTCAAATCGAAGTTAACCTCACTGACTCCAATATCAGCTCTTACTTGATAGTCTCCAGCGATCGCATTAGCAATTGCAGTAGTACTAGCTACACCTTGAG
>JAAHGR010000441.1 GCA_010672425.1 Symploca sp. SIO2E6 | reverse complement strand
GGTTCTGGAACCATTGGTAACTACAGATTCAGAGAGGAAGTAGCCTAATCCATTAGATAAAGCGACTAGGATAGATTCAAGGTGTGTACAGGCACAAGCATAGCTAAAGGTAACTCGCTGGAGTTCTTTTCCTGTGGTATCTTCTTGGTAGCTATCTCTGAGGTTAAATATTATCGAGGCGTTGATTACAGGGGGAAAGGTAGGGAGTAGTTGTTGGTTTGGCAGGGACTCTGGTGAGTGTACGTGAAGTTCTTGTTCCGCCTGTCCACATAATTGAGCAATATTTACTATACTTGCCTCTGTTTGTGCTTCTTCTGGTAGAGAAAATGATAAAGTATGGAACTGACAATCGATCGCTTCCAGGTCTAGGTCGAAAGCACGGAATCGTTGGTTTTCTAGGATTCCCTGGTAAAGTTCATAGAGTTCATCTAGGCAGAACTTGACTTTACCAAAATAGACGAAGCGATCAATCTGCTGGATGTATCGGTTCGTTGTCCGACGATTAGCCTGAGCTTTCAGGTGTTCTTCAGGCCAGTTCTTCGCTTGAGCAATAGTATAATAATCTTCCTCATCATCCTTATTATCTAGGAAAGAATTGCCCCCTCGATCCAGGATCAGGTCGATCATATCATCCACTAATCGGCTGAGGACAGCACTGCTCTGAATCCAAGACCCTTCCAATCGGTAACGGATACGCTCAAAACTATAGTTTTTGCCTAAAGTTGAGCGAAAACCAGCAGCTTCGAGTAGTTCATCCAGGGTATGGGGTTCTTGTTGACAAAATTGCTGACCCTTACCTTCACTCAAGTAGTCCCACAACTCCAGGACATGGGCCCGATCTATCGGTAGTCGAGAATCGGGATCTTTCATGAACTGGTAAAACTTCTGTCGGCTAACTCCCAAACCGATTGCTAGATCATCGTTGGTGCATCCTATCTGATCTTTGAGGTCTTTCAATTTTTGCAGAAAGTTCTGCCAATTTTCCCTCTGCTGGTTGCGATGAATGCTGGCTTCCTCAGCATTAGCCATGACGCTTCCTCCTTATTCTTTCAGATAATGTATCAAAAATCACTTATTCCACACTTAGAAGTTGTCAGCTTTCAGTGGCAGCTAATAACGTAAGTTGCTAGTTACAAGTATCAGCGTGTTGAGATCCCCCCTAACCCCCCTTAATAAGGGGGGGACCGGATTTAAAGTCCCCCGTGGAAGTAAAAGCGTTCGCAAAGCGTTCTCCTTTCGGAGTAGCATCCTCTGGCAACTCCTGTGAAACCAAAAGCGTTCGCAAAGCGTTCTCCTTTCGGAGTAGCATCCTCCGGCTTCCCCGTGGAACTAAGAGCGAAGCATCCTCTGGCTTCCCCCTTATTAAGGGGGACGGGAGGGGGATCCAAAGGGGGACGGGAGGGGGATCCAAAGGGGGACGGGAGGGGGATCCAAAGGGGGACGGGAGGGGGATTCAAAGGGGGATGCGAGGGGGATCTAACAAGATTCAGCGATTATAACTAGCAACTTGGGTTAATAGGCGTGAACTCATCGCAACGGATAAGGTGAAACACTCACTATTCCCCATTCCCTATTCCCTGTTCCCTGATTTCTTCAGAGTTCCTGTGCATAAAAATCGGTTGAGGAACCCAAGAGTATAGTATCCAATCTCCAGATTTGGGTGTCACTGAGTAGTATAATGTAGCATACAAATTGAGTCCTGCTTTGGGCACAGACTGTTTGACTAAATAGTGGTGATGACATACCTGGTCAATGTTCAAAACAGGATATCACAGTTTCATTTATTTGTCTAGTAATACTTGATGGGCGCATCTATTTCCAGTATTTGCCTAGACTGACAGTACATAAAATGTACTTTTTGTCAGTATTATAGAGGGGTGCATTTGGTATGAATAACTCAGACTAAATTTCTTCGGATCGTCTAGAAATCCCAGTTAATCTTGATTGATGGTGGTTTTGGCGTAGATAATACTCAATTTCCTTTGGGGGATTTAGTAACTATATGCAAAATCTTTACGGTCTTCAAGACAAAAAATAGTACAATAGAACTAAACAATTGCTTTATTATTGTTCCGAATCAAGATGAAAAAAAAGAATTTATGTCACATAATAGGATGTTGGAAATCTCAAAAAGTTTACAATGCTGCTGATTTGAGTAAATGCTCTGTACGATCTTTAAACTTGGATCTATAATTACAGTAGACATTTTCAATAATTATGCTGGTGTCCCTAAGCCACGGTGCAAAAGTCAGGGTTTCTAGAAATGTCTAATGGGGAAATTCCTAATATCTACCATTTAACAATGTTTCCGGTGCTCCAATCCTTCAAAAAAAAGATTCGAGATTCCTCGTACTTCTCATCTGCCCTATTTGGCTTGGATGTATGTATTTTGTGTGTATGTTACGAAAGAAGGAGGGGGTGATTGATGGTTAAACTAAACGATCAGCGAGAGAAATTTGCGGCAAGATCCGGTGGGAGAATATCCCAATCAGATCTTGTGAATCTTCGCCAACCTTCACCTGAGCCTCCTCCGGAATACACAGAACCTTCTACATTACGTCCATATCCTGATGGCACACCCTTTGATCCTAAACCGATAGACAAACCCAAGCCTTCGAGAAAGCCGAATCAAGATCATCGTGATAACCCGAATAAGGAAAAAAATAAGCGTAAACGGCTGCCGTGTATCCCTCTTCTGGGTTCTCTAGGCATAGGTACAAAACAGAATATTGATGCTTCTGTGAATTTGGCTTCAGTTACAATTGCTGCTGGAGTAACGGAAAACTTAGATGTTTCAGTTTTCAGAAATCGGGTTGTTCGTGAAGGCGAGAACACTATATCACCATTGACACCACAGAAACCTGGCTTCTTAAACGAGATACCAGCAAATACTAGTACATCCCTAGAAGTGGCCACGATCGCGGCAGTGTCTACTTCTACTCCAAATGCTACTGAAGAAGAAGCCGAGACAGCTATCCCTTGGCATTTCCCACTGGTTCCTGAATCGGTTTCTAGCAATAGTATTGAGATTGACTTGGCAGCATCTGCTGAAGTTAAACTGGATACAGTTGTCGAAGAGCAAGAGTTTTCTGTTGATGAGAAACTCTTAGAAATTCCTGTAAATCGTGATCGGCTGGAGATACTCGATGCCGATAGTAGTAGTTTCGATGTTCCTGACAATCTAGTATTGATTACGAACCTTAGCTTACAAGAAACTCAGGAAATAGCTTCTGAAGAAACTAAGACGGATCAGCCTGTTGAGCAGAATGTAGAATCTGTTGAGCAGAATGTAGAACCTGTTGAGCAAAATCTAGAACCTGTTGAGCAAAATCTAGAACCTGTTGAGCAGAATGTAGAACCTGCTGAGCAAAATGTAGAACCTGTTGAGCAAAATCTAGAAGAGGACAACACTAACGATAGCACCAACCAAAGTGACTCATCTATAACAGAGGAAAATCCCGGTTCAGTGGATAATCCTACCGGTGAAACACCGGAAACAGACCCTCCTCCAATCACAGACCCTCCTCCAATCACAGATCCTGGACAGACACCGGATGAAGAAGACACGATTATTGATGCATCCGGCGGAAATCGGACAATTGTGGTCGAAGCAGGAGAAGAGGTTGTTATTAAGAACTTTATCGGTGTTGGTAGCGGTATCAACCTGTCACAAGCTATCCTGGAAGAGTTAGACACCATTAAATTTGTAGGTGAAGGGTTAGAAGCTGAGTCCTTGCTATTTTTGCAAGAGGGTGAGGATCTTGTCCTCTCCTTTGAAGGAGACACTTCTGGCACTAGTGTTATCCTGCAAGGTGTCAAACTTGAGGAGATCGATAATATTCCCTTAAACTCAGAAGATAACTCCGCTTTTGTGGGTAATCTTCTCTTCGATGGGGATGAAGACATAGTAGACAGTATTGATATCTTAGATGCTCAAGCCAATAATCAGAGTGTCTTTCGTTCCAATACCGTTACTATCCTTAACGATTTGGACAATGATATCGCAGGGTTCAATGATTCCAATGATATTATCAATGCTGGACTAGGTGATGACTACCTACAAGGATTAAGTGGTGAGGATGTTTTACGAGGAGAGGCAGGCAATGACATGTTGCTGGGAGGTCTAGGTAATGACCAGTTAGTAGGTGGCTCAGGAAATGACATCTTAGACGGTGGATCTGGGAATAATAACATACTGACTGGGGGTGATGGCAATGATCAATTCCTTCTTTCTGATGCGAGTAGTCACTTGATCACCGACTTCACTAGCGGTCAAGATCAATTAGTACTCACCGGCAATCTCTCAATAGATGAGATACAAATCACATTAGGCACATCAAGCGAAGATGGAAGTATCACAACTCTTATCTCTAGTTCTTCAGGGGACGTTTTGGCCAGACTCTCCAATATCCACCCAGACAGTATCAGCGAGTCAGACTTTGGTTTCCTCGATGATGCTCTCAGCTAATTTGTTGTTTATTGGTAAAGTAGAGCAGGCTCCACTCATTAAAAAGAGAGCCTTTTGGCTTCGTTGGATACCCTGGCACTCAGAGAAGGTAAATGCCTCACAAGAGTTGATTGATCAGATTCGCTCCCTCAAAAGTAAAGGTGTGTCCTCTGGAAAAAAGGGGGACTACACCTCTGCTAAGGTAAGTTTGAATCAGGCTCTAGAAAAAGCATCCAAGTATCAGAACCTGACTTCCCTCAAATCACGGATTTTCCATGAATTGGGTGTCCTGGAAGCCAATCAAGGAGACCCTAAATCAGCTAGGGAGTTTTTCAACCAAGCGATAAAACTCGAAAGCCAACTAGGGGATGAAATTGCTCAAGCGATTACCTTACTTCACTTGGCAAGTCTGGAAACCCAACAGCAGCTGTTTCCTAAAGCGATCGCAATTTACAACCAGGCACTAGCTTTGCAAAAGAGGAATAACGATGATTACGGATGTACCTTAACCCGTCATCATCTGGCTGACTTGTATTCCAGGACAGGAAACGTACAAAAAGCTATTGTTCTCTACGAGGAGGTTCGAGCCTCTCAAGCCTATGACAACCACCCTAGTGCTAAAGCCGCAGTATTGCATCAGCTAGCAATGCTCAGATATAAGCAAGATGAATTTGAAGAAGCTTTGGTTTTGTACCAAGAGGCTTTAGACGCAGAGGAAGATATCAACAATCCTTCCGGTAAAGCCGCCACCCTCTGCCAAATGGCCAAGATTTACGAACGGCAGAATTTACTGGATCGAGCTTTAGATGTATATCAAAATTCCTTAGAACTAACAGCAACAAACTCCCTAGAGCAAGCTTCAACTTTAGATCATATCGGTGGTGTTAAGACCAAACAAGGTGATTTTGACGAAGCGATCGAGATGTATCAGAGATCCCTTCAACTGAAAGCAGATCAAGGGAATCCTTCTAGTATAGCCGTAACTTTGGCGAAGTTGGGTAAGCTGCAAGCAGAGTGGCAAGGGGAATTCAAAATTGCACTGAAGAATTTACGTCAAGCAGCTGAGGTGCTTCAGCAGGTGGGGTCTTCTGAAGCACAGGCTGTTTGCACGGTTCTGGCTAGAGTCGAGAAATCAGCTAAGGCTGAGATCTTGCAGCAAGCCCAAAAAATCGAAAAAACCGGATTTTGAGAAGCACCAAATCCTATAAAAATGTAGGTTGGGTGTAATGTTGGGTTACGCTAGCGCTACACCCAACCTACTTATTCTAACGCACCCCACAGATAGGGATTTTGCGTAAGTCTTGTTTTTGTTCAATCCACCTACTCCTGATTACCACTCAGGAGGCGGACTCACTTGCCTAAAGAAGGAAGGCTATTACTATGTTGACACTATTCTCTAATGAAGACAACCAATTTCACGGTGAATTAACAACCTTACTATTAAAAGCATCGTCAAAGCAAGTTGTTTTGGTTGCCTCCAATACCACTAACCCATCAGGCTCACCAACTCTGAGTGATACTGGAATTCTTATACCAGTGCTGATGTACGGTGGTGTAGCGGTGGCTGTTATTATCGCTATTACCTATTATTCCCAAATGCAGCTTAAGTCAATCAATGAGCTGATCAAGACAGTGAAAAAGCAGAACAAGTAACCTTTGGAATGGGGTATTGGGAATTGGGAATTCAATTTCACCTGTTAGTGCGATCGCTATTAGCGCGATCGTTTACAGCGGTTCCCGCTGCAATGAGGTACACCTGAATCAGTTGTCAAGATTGGATAGATTTCTTCCTAGTCGTTTTTACTGTACCTCGTAACAGCGGTAAGTGCTGTATATCGTAGATTATGAGTCGGCAGCACAGGCAGCAACTATGAAGCAGGAGAAATTTGATGTCTATTCTTGAATTAGGGAAGCGAGTTCAACTAGCAGACATAGAAACAGCCTTGTTATCCATTACAGAAGTAGAACAAGCTTATGTACTAGCTCATCTTCTAAAATGCGATTCTTGCTATAACTGGGTTTCAGCCGATCACTTGTTACATCTCATTTAGGATTGCTATATGAGTTTTTATATGAGTTTTTATATGAGTTTTATGAGTTGTCATTGATCAAGATCTGAAAGATAATCATCTTTGTCGGAAAAAAAGCTAAGTCTTCTGTCTCTTGTGGTGATACTGCCTAAAAAAGTGGAAACAAGGAAGGGGGGAAATACTGCTCATTGGTGTCAACTTAAGCTAGGGATAGCTTAGCACTTTGCTTCCACACCCACCCAGAGTTTAAAGATACTGTTGGCTTTCTTGCTGCAGGGTCTGACCCCTCCCCAAACCCCTCCCCTAAGAGGAGAGGGGCTTTCCGGCCCCCCCTTCCGTTGTAGGGAAGGGGGTTGGGGGGTTAGGA
>JAAHGR010000440.1 GCA_010672425.1 Symploca sp. SIO2E6 | reverse complement strand
GTCGCGTACTACGCACCAGAACCCTATACTGAGGGAACATGGAACCTGTACTTTATCGCTGTTCACCCCAGCCGTCAAGGGGAAGGAATCGGTACGAAACTTTTGTACTACATCGAACAAATGTTGGCAGGACAGGGCGATCGCTTGTTATTAGTGGAAACTTCTGGATTGCCGAACTTTGAGCGTACTCGGTCATTTTACCGTAAACACGGGTATGAGGAGGAAGCACGAATCCGCGAATTTTATAGAGCAGGGGATGATAAAGTTATCTTTCGCAAGGCACTATAGCATCCTTCAAATGACAAACAACAAACAACAAACAACAAACAACAAACGACAAACAACAAACAACAAACAACAAATTGCCCCTTATGGTTCCTGGAAATCCCCGATAACCTCTGATCTGATTGTTGCTGGCACAATTAGGTTAGGGGGTGTTGTCCTAGATGGTGATGATACCTACTGGATTGAGGGACGACCAGCAGAAGCAGGACGCAATGTCATTGTAAAACGAAAACCGGATGGTAAGCTGGCTGATGTCAACCCAACTCCCTTCAATGCTCGTACCCGGGTGCATGAGTATGGTGGTGGTGCTGTTGCTGTCAACCAGGGTACAATTTACTTCTCTAATTTTGCTGACCAACGTCTCTACCAACAAACCCCCGGTTCTGAACCCCAACCCCTAACTCCAGAAGCAAAAGCCTGCTATGCAGATGGGGTCATTGATTCCCTACGGGGACGCCTGATTTGTGTACGGGAAGACCATGCTGATGATAGTAGGGAACCAGTTAACAGTTTGGTGAGTATTAATCTACCGCAGCATGATCCTGCTGGGGAAATTACTCCGGATGTGCAAGTAATCGCCTCTGGCAATGACTTCTATTCCTCCCCCCGTCTAAGTCCCGACAACTCTCAACTAGCATGGCTCAGCTGGAATCATCCGAACCTACCTTGGGATGGTACTCAACTCTGGGTTGCTCCGATTCAGGAAGATGGCACCCTAGGAAAAGCTCAATTAGTGGCTGGTGGGGTTGAGGAATCGATCTTTCAACCCGAGTGGTCACCGACTGGGGTACTATACTTTGTATCAGACTGTACTGGCTGGTGGAATCTCTACCGCTGGCAACCTTCCAACGTAGGCGGGGAAATCGAGCCATTGTGGGAGATAGCAGCAGAATTTGGACTTCCCCAATGGGTGTTTGGCATGTCCACTTATGGCTTTGAGTCAGAAAATCGCCTCATCTGTACTTACAGCCAGGATGGCATTTCCTATCTTGCCAGCCTCAACCTCCAAACGAAACAACCAGAAATAATTGAAACACCATTAACTAGTATTTCAGAAGTTCAGGTCACCCGTGGTCGAGCTGTATTCATCGCTGGTTCAGCAACGGAACCTACTGCTATCCTACAGCTAGATGTAGCAACAGGGGAAATAACACGGCTGCGAGAGTCAACGGAGTTGGAGATTAATCCAGGATATCTCTGTACACCCCAAGTGATCGCTTTCCCTACAGAAGAGGGTCTCACTGCCTATGGCTTTTTCTACCCACCCCAAAACCAAGATTACCAAGCACCGACTGGGGAAAAACCACCCCTGGTAGTCAAAAGTCACAGTGGACCAACAGCAGCAACATCGAGTTCATTAAGCTTGAAAATTCAATATTGGACTAGTCGCGGCTTTGCTGTCCTTGATGTTAACTATGGTGGTAGCACCGGCTACGGCAGGAAATATCGGCAGCGACTACAAGGCAAATGGGGAATTGTCGATGTTGACGATTGCGTTAATGGTGCTAAGTACCTGGCAGATCAAGGATTAGTCGATGGAGACCGCTTAGCGATCGCTGGTGGTAGTGCGGGAGGTTATACTACTTTAGCTGCTCTCACTTTCCGAGATCTATTTAAAGCTGGAGCCAGTTACTATGGTGTTAGTGATTTAGCAGCTTTAGTAAAAGATACCCACAAATTTGAATCCCGCTACTTAGATAGCTTAATCGGACTTTACCCAGAACGTAAAGATATCTATGAAGCGCGATCGCCTATTCATTTTACCAATCAACTGTCCTGTCCAGTAATTTTCTTCCAAGGACTCGAAGATAAGGTTGTACCGCCGAATCAAGCTGAAATGATGGTGGAGGCTTTGAAAGCTAAGGGATTACCAGTAGCCTATGTTGCCTATGAAGGGGAGCAACATGGTTTCCGCCGTGCGGATAATATCAAGCGCACTCTAGATGGGGAGTTTTACTTCTACTCCCAGATTTTTGACTTTAAACCAGCGGAGGTGATAAAACCGGTGGAGATTGAGAATTGGGAATTGGGAATTTAGGATTGGGAATTGGGAATTGGGAATTGGGAATTGGGAATGGAGAATTGGGAATTGGGAATTGGGGATTGGGAATTGGGAAGAGTTTTTGGCAGGGTGGGCATTGTCAATAATCTCCAACAGCTGGGAAATGCTTGGGGAGCAATGCCCACAGCAGTTACAGCAGTTTGCTCTGCTATGCGGTACAGTATTGATCCCCCTCGCATCCCCCTAAACACAAGCTATGCGTTAGGCACAAGTCGGTGTAACTGAGATCTTGCACGCCTGTCGAAAATTGACTTGTGAAGTTAGGCACTCTTGCAATAGGCACTCTTGCAATAGTGATAAGATTGGACGTTTTCAGTACCGAAATTGATTGCTCTGGCTTACAGTAAGTACCTAAGCAAAATTAATTGGATATTCGCTTCTTGCCCTGCAAGGCTTACAGGCAGAATTATATACAAATAATTTTGCACGACCACTTATCCGCTCATCACATTACAGATATCCCACATACCGCAAATATCGCAAATATCACACATATCACACATTTTGTAGGGGCGGGTTTAGGGACAATCTAGACCATTTAACCCAAATATTGGAAGCAAAACCCGCCCTGTCGATATCCTTCCGATTAACCTAATCAAGCGCAATAATTGGTAAATTTGACCCGAATATTGGGCTTCACTACCTACCCTGTCAGTATCATAAGGGTTAACGTAACTAAGCGCGAGGTTATCGCTAGGGCGGGTGCGAGTTCCAAAGTTATCGTGAAATGCGATAAGATATCTCTAAACCCGCCCCTACAAATATACTGGATTTGTTCCTAATTCCCAATTCTACATTCACTCATTCTCGATATCCTTAAAAAGATTCTTATCTTGAGAAACCCAAATTGCAACCGTGACGCAATCGAAGAACAGCTATTCTACCAAGCCAGCGTTCCTACCCGAAACCGCCAACCAATGCGACCTAATGATATTGCAACTTGGAAGTTGCGGATAGGAAATTTGCGGGTGTATTACGATATAGAGGAAGAACCAGAGCCAATAGTCCAAATTCTGGCAATTGGAGTGAAAGAGCGTAACCAAGTACGCATTGGAGATCGATACTTAGAGCTATGAAACATCTAGACCTAACTCAAGCAACTGATTCCCTAGCAACCTATATCCAAAAATTGGAAGAAGATCAGCTCGTTGTCGTGCAGCATGGTAAACCTGTGGCAGTGCTTATGCCTATTACGGAAGACGAACTAGAAGATATAAGTTTGAGCAACAATCCTGAGTTTTTGGCCATTTTAGAGAAGTCGAGAACTAGTTTGCAGCGCAAGGGTGGAGTTTCACTCGAACAAGTAAAGCAGGGATTAGGTTTAGCGTAAGCGATCGGTGGTCATTGGTCAAACGCTGGAGGTGGTGAGGTTGACTGAAGTTAAGGACGTATTTGTTTTTCTGGAACTTTTTGAGCGCGAAGGGGGTATTCAGTCTTATATCAAAGACGTTTTGCAGGCTTATCAGTCCCTGGCATCTCAAACTGGTGGTAAAACAGAAGTGTTTTTACTCCGGGATAGTCCTCAAAATGAGCATCCTTTGGCAGCTTACCCTTGGCAATTTCATTACTTCAAAAGCCAAAATCAGATGCTGGGACGTCTGAAGATGGTAGTAGCATTGGCACGCTGTTTGTGGCAAGGACGTCCGAGTCGGGTTTTTTGCGGCCATATTAAGCTGGCGGTACTGATTATGGTATTGTGTAAGCTGAGAGGTATTCCCTATACGGTTTTAACCTACGGTAAAGAAGTCTGGAGTCCCTTACCCAAGCTAGAACGGCAAGCCCTGGCTTCCGCAGCAGGAATTTGGACAATTAGCCGCTACAGTCGCGATCGCCTTTGTGCTGCTAATAACTTAGACTCTAATAAGGTGCAAATGTTACCCTGTGTTGTTGATGGGCAAGTTTTCACCCCTGGCCCTTCCTCACCAGAACTTATGCTAAAATATAGCTTAGCAGAGGCTAAGGTGCTGATGACTGTAGCGCGGTTATGGTCTGGGGATATATATAAAGGAGTAGATGTTACCATTCGGGCAATCCCTGCGATCGCTAAAGTTGTTCCCAATGTTAAATATTTGGTTATTGGTCGTGGTGATGATCAACCAAGACTAGCTCAACTAGCTCAGAATTTAAATATTAGCGATCGCGTAATCTTTGCTGGTTTTGTTCCCACCCCTGAGTTAGTAGCACATTACCGCCTTGCTGATGCCTACATCATGCCTTCCCAAGAAGGTTTTGGCATTGTCTATCTAGAGGCAATGGCTTGTGGGAAACCGGTTTTGGCTGGTAATACGGATGGCTCTGCTGATCCCCTACAGGATGGACGTCTTGGCTGGCAAGTTCCCCATCGAGATCCTGTAGCTGTTGCCTCTGCTTGTATTGAAATTCTCCAAGGTAAGGAGCAACGTTGTGATGGTATGTGGCTGCGAGAACAGTGTCTTGCTGCTTTTAGTAAAGAGGCTCTCACCCTAAGGTTAAAACAGCTTCTAGATGGGGAGCATCCCAAAGTTGCTTCTTCATCATTTTAATCTGAAAATAGATGCACCGGACGCAGAGATACACTAGAGATTGATTGTCATGCGTGGTGGTGAAATTTTTCATCGGAGCCTTGCAGCCTTGCAGCCTTGCAGCCTTGCAGCCTTATTGCACTAAGATAGAGATATAAGATACCATTATGCATGAAAAATTACTGTGAACCAAAACAACCCCAATTTATTGCAATTAAATCTATCCGGCACAGGCTGTTGGCTCACTATCTTGGTAACTTGCTTGTTGCTAGGAACCGTTGGTTTAGGCTTTTTGGTTAAAGGTATTTTGCTTTTGCTGAGCTTAATATTGATTTTACCAGTAGTTGGCTGGCTAGGGTTTCGCTGGTGGTTGGGACGTAACTTAATTGCCGATCAATGTCCAGTGTGTGGACATGACTTCACTGCTTTGAATCAAACTCAATTTAGCTGTCCTAATTGTGGAGAATCTTTAAAAATAGAACAGGGACATTTCAGCCGCTTTAATCCTCCCGGTACAATCGATGTAGAAGCAGTAGATGTCTCAGTTAAGCAGATTGAGCAGTAATTGAAGTTTGTTGTTGGTTGTTTGTTGTTGGTTGTTTGTTGTTTGTACGGGTTTGAGCCGTATTTAGAGTCTACTGCAAGTGGGAAATCCATAACACCTAACACCTGACACCTAATTGATTGTTTCAATTTTGGAAACGAGTCTCTAAAGTTAATCTGTCCATGTCAGTATGGGCGAAGGATTGTAAAAAAACACAGATCCTGCGTAAAAAAGGCAACTTATCCTGAAAAGTAAATTAGGAATTGGGAATGGGGAACTTCCCCCGTTTCCCAGTCTTCCCATATCCTCTAAACCTCTTTAACAAACATGGCAAGAGAATTAGCAATTTCTACCCAAGGACTTACCAAACAATTTGATCGACATATTGCCGTCAATGATGTCGAATTGGAAGTGGCAGCAGGAGAAGTCTACGGCTTAATCGGACCTAATGGTGCGGGGAAAACTACTTTAATCCGTATGTTAGCAGCCGCCGAGGAACCGACTACCGGCGAAATTTATATCAATGGCGATCGCTTATTGCGGGATGAGAGTAATCCTACCCTAAAACGACGCTTGGGTTATCTACCAGATGACTTCCCTCTTTATGACGACTTGACAGTTTGGGACTACTTAGACTATTTTGCTCGTCTCTATCGCTTACGGAACCCGCGACGCCGCCAACGTCTTCACGAAGTTCTCGAATTAATCCAACTAACAAATAAACGCAATAGCCTAATATCCACCCTATCAAGGGGGATGAAGCAAAGACTAAGTCTGGCCCGTACTATTATTCATGAACCGATATTACTGCTGTTAGATGAACCAGTATCCGGCTTAGACCCAATTGCTAGAATGCAGTTTAGGGAAATCATCAAAGTTCTGCAAGAAGCGGGGATGACAATTCTGATTTCCTCCCATGTCCTGAGTGATTTAGCAGAGTTGTGTACTTCTGTCGGCATCATGGAACTAGGTTATCTAGTAGAAAATGCACCGCTAAAGGAACTGTACCAACGCCTGAGTCGTCAGGAGATTTTTCTGACTACTCTGGGTAGCGTAGATGAACTACAAACCCAATTAAGAAACAATTCTCTAGTCGCAGACTTACAGATTTCCCCAGCAACTAATCGGGTGCGATTACATTTTTCCGGAGGACCAGAAGATGCAGCCGAGTTGTTGCGATCGCTAATTAATGCAGGGATTCCTTTGACGGAATTCCACTGCACTCAGGAAGACTTAGAAAAGATTTTCCTGAAAATGGGGCATCAGCAAGCGTCTTAAAATAATTTGTTGTTTGTTGTTTGTTGTTTGTTGTTTGTTGTTTGTTGTTTGTCGTTTGTTGTTTGTTGTTTGTTGTTTGTTGTTTGTTGTTTGTTGTTTGTTGTTTGTTGTTTGTTGTTTGTTGTTTGTTGTTTGTTGTTTGTTGTTTGTTGTTTGTTGTTTGTTGTTTGTTGTTTGTTG
>JAAHGR010000044.1 GCA_010672425.1 Symploca sp. SIO2E6 | reverse complement strand
TTCGTTCCTGAATGAAAACGAAAAGGTTATACATGTCTTCTATACCAATTTCATGGAGCGTAAAATTTTTCTGGTAGTTGTAGATATTTTGTCTAGATACAATAATTATAGTAGCCGGGATGGAAGGCACTCCCTTGGTGGACAGCAAGAGTAAGCGGTTGATTGCCTACCATGAAGTAGGACATGCGATCGTGGGAACTCTGATTAAAGCTCATGATGCTGTGCAAAAAGTAACCCTAATTCCTCGAGGACAAGCTCAAGGATTGACCTGGTTTACTCCTAGTGAAGAACAAGGTTTAATTACCAGGGGTCAACTCAAAGCTCGGATTACCGGAGCCTTGGGGGGTCGAGCTGCAGAAGAAGAAATTTTCGGTTCTTCCGAAGTAACCACTGGAGCCGGTGGAGATTTACAACAAGTGACCTCTATGGCACGGCAGATGGTAACTCGCTTTGGGATGAGCGATTTAGGGCCTTTATCCTTAGAAAGTCAGGAAGGAGAAGTCTTTCTTGGTGCAGGTTTGATGTCTCGGTCTGAATACTCCGAAGAAATTGCTTCTCGTATTGATGAACAAGTGCGGGTGATTGTTGAACATTGTCACGATGATGCACTGCGGCTGATTCGGGAAAACCGGATGGTAATCGATCGCTTGGTGGATTTGTTGGTTGAGAAGGAAACAATTGATGGAGAGGAATTCCGTCAGATTGTGGCTGAGTACACCGATGTGCCTGAGAAGGAACAATACACGCCAGTGTTCTAATTAAGCTAATTCCAGCTCCAACTTCTCTACCCATAATTCTATATTTGACTAATCACCCGCTTGTATAACCCAGGCGGGTGATTCAATTTAAATTTTTCTGATACTTGCCTCAATCTTGATAAGAGCTCCAAAGGCCATCATGGGTACTGGCAAGATACCAGTTCCACATCTATTGATTTGGTTGCATTGGCTTTGATTTTTTGCTATTATTACCGAATAATAGGGTAGCTTTGCGCCTATAGGTAGAGTACAGCGAGGAAATTGACCACGACCGTCACAGAGGAACACACCAAAACCCGTGGAACTTCGCTTCCAGACTGTAAAGCCTTTCAACATATAGATATGACACCAGAAACGCTTCTCTCTCGAATTTCAATTAATCCCAAAATTTGTTTTGGTAGACCCTGTATTCGAGGACATCGCATTTGGGTGTCCCTAATTCTGGATTTTTTAGCTAGTGGCATGAGTTTTGAAGAGGTGCTGGCAGAATATCCTAGTTTGGAGCGAGAAGATATTCTTGCTTGTATTGCTTATGGTGCAGAATTAGCTAGGGATTGTTATGCTCGGATTCCCTTGGAGATGCAGCAATGATGTTTAAGCTGGATGAAAATTTGGGAGGTAGTATTGTTAGTTTATTACGTTTAGCAGGGTATGATGTAGCAACTGTAGTAGGACAGCAACTTAGTTCAACACCGGATGAGGAGTTAATTGAAATCTGTCGCTGGTGAGGGTCGATGTTTAGTTACTCTGGATCGCGGTTTTGGCAATCGTCTTCGCTTTCCCCCAGATCGATATCCTGGTATTGTTGTAATTCGTGTATCTGATCGAGTTAAACCTGGCGAATTGCATGAAGCGATAGAAACTTTAATCCAAGGGTTAGAACAAGCAGAAGTAACAGAAAAGTTGTGGATTATTCGGCGAGGTGAGATTCAGGAGTATCAACCAATATCCACCGAAGACAAATAGACATATCCAGAAAAGAACCTGAAACCGTTATGGGATATGTTAAAAAAAATAAAGATAAAAGTATAGGAGCTATGTAATGGTAATGTCCAACAAGCATATAGCAATGTGGACATGTGCGAGAAGTCGTTCAACTCTAATGGCACGAACTTTTCAGCAATTGGATGGATGTTTAATTTTTGATGAGCCACTTTATCCTGCATATCTGACAACACAAGGGTTTGATCATCCCCATAGATTAGAAATTATCCAACGATATGAAACTAACTATGAAAGAATAATATCAAAAATCACTGGTAATTTACCTCAAGGGTACTCTTTTTCATTTCAAAAACACACAGCAAACAATCTTCCGAAAAACCTAAACTTAGACTGGTTAATGTGTCTCGATAATTTTTTCTTAATCAGACATCCCTGTGAAATTATTGTATCTAGACAAAATATCTACAACTACCAGAAAAATTTTACGCTCCATGAAATTGGTATAGAAGACATGTATAACCTTTTCGTTTTCATTCAGGAACGAACTGCAAAAATGCCGATCGTGGTTGACTCAACTGATTTAATAAAAAATCCTCGCCAGGTTTTGCAACAATTATGTACTCAACTTAGTGTAGATTTTTCTGACAAAATGTTGACTTGGCAGTCAGGCATAAGAGAAACCGATCCTTTATGGGCAAAAACTTGGTATAAAACTCTGGCTAATTCGACTGGATTTATTCCTTTTGTTCATCAAGAAATAACGGTACCCGAACATTTAAAGCCTGTTATTGAAGAATGCCTTCCTTTTTATGAAAATCTATACCACTACCGCATTATGGTATAATAGCTTGTCCCTAAACACCTACACAGAATTACGACAGGAGTTTTTTTGTGATTGAGAATAAGCAGTATCGTATCAAAACAGCAGAAATACTACCAAACACTTCATTAATTGATGTGGTCAAGCAGCTATTTGAGGGTGAAGTTATTCGCTGGTATATTAGCCAAATAACATCAGATTTTGTAACGATAGAAGCTACGCTGTACTCTGAACAGTTGGCTGAAATACCTGAATCTGTAGAGGGACAATATTACCCTGGGAAAAGTGTAGTGATAAACATTGTTCCCACAGGTATTGGTTGTAGTATCGGGGGATACGCTGGTGATGCAACCCCAGCCGCGAATTTGTTAGCCTCTACCGTTGACTATTTAATTACCAATCCCAATACAATTAATGCCTCAAATTTTATCAACTTAAAACCTAATGTTGTGTACGCAGAAGGGCATTCTATAGATTTGTTTTCTCAAGGATTAGTCAATTTTTATCTACCATATTCCAATAAGGTTGGACTAATTATTGAAAAATCAGAAGATTGGAAAATTGATATTCTGTTCAATATTGTCAATACTGTAAGAGCTATCTATGGGGTAGACATTCTAGAGCCTATTATTACAGATGAGCCAATTTACAGCCGATGTATTCAAAATGAGCTTGGAGCCTTTGTGGGAACGGTGGATAACCCTGAGGTTTTATTTAATACTGGCAAAGAACTCATTGCAAGAGGAGCAAATGCTATAGCTATTACAACTAATGTTCAAGACCTCCCTCCTGAGATTTATGCAAAACATTTCAGAGGTGAATCTCCCAATCCAGTTGGTGGTGTTGAAGCTATTATTTCACACCTCATGATGAAAAAATTTCAAATACCTGCTGCTCATGCTCCTCTGCTCAATATCAAAGATTTAGATTTAGTACACAACATTGTTGATGCAAGAGGTGCAGGAGAAATGGCATCTATAAGTGGTTTGGCATGTGTATTAGTTGGATTACAAAAAGCGCCCCAAATTAAAGTACAACCCAAAATCCGCATAGCGGATATTATCAACATCAATAATGTGTTGGCAGTTGTTATGCCTGCAACATGTTTGGGAGGTCTACCTATTTTGCAAGCTCAGAAACATTGTATACCTGTTATAGCTGTGCATCAAAACCAGACGATCTTAGATGTCTCTCAATCCCAAATAAAATTGAATAATGTTATTGAGGTGAACAGTTACGCTGAAGCCGCTGGTATGATATTGGCTCTCAAGAATGGTATCAACTTGGAAAGCTTATCAAGACCTTTAATAACCTTACGATCATGAGTATTTTGTGCAATTATTTAACAAATAACAAGGAAGGTAATCGTGGACTTTAGCAAAAAAGCTAATTGGTCAGAAGTTTATGTTCAGCCAACCCCAGAATTGTATTTGCAGATGGTATCTCAAAAAGAATATGGGGTGCCAGAATATGCGATCAAATATCTTCGTCCTTTATTAAAAAAACTATATAATCAACGAAAACGAGCCATAAATATTGTTGACATTGGTGCATCCTATGGAATTATTTCTACACTTTTGCTCCATGACTTAACTATGGATCAGCTCATTAACTTCTTTGTTGAAAATAATCGTGTTCAAAAGCGAACATGGGAAGAAATAGAAGGATTTTATGCACATCAAGAAATACGTCATACAGAATATAAATTTTATCTCTCAGATAATTCCAAACCAGCTATGAATTTTTCAGAGAGAGTTCATGTATGTCAAAAAGCTTATTGCTTTGATATGAGTCGTGAGCCATTGCCGGAAGACTTTAAACAGATTATTGAAACAACCGATTTGTTTATTGCAACAGGTTCTCTTGGATATATTGGGACATATTTCTTTGAGCAAATATTTCCGATTCTGTCTCATAAATCTGTCTCACCATTGTTCGCTTTTGTTGTCTATCGGGCATTTTACTCTTCTGAAATTGAAAAAGTGTTTCAGGATTATAATTACACCTTGATTAAGAGCAGTATTCCGTTTAAGAAGGGGCGCAGGTTTGCCACGGTATTGGAGCAACAAAATGCTATTGCATCTCTACATCAAAGAAATATTGACACAGTTGGTCTTGAAGATGAAGGGTTTTATGCATGTGAATTTCATTTGGGTGTACCTCTTTTGGAAAAAGAAATGCTATATCGCTGGTTAAAAGAGCAATCATGAGTTGACACCTCTTAACCCAGATGTTACCTCCATACTCCTCCCACGCTTAAGAAACTAGTTTAGCGTTGATAAAACTGAAAATCCGGTCTAATTCTAATAGTCCAGCCAATTCAGCTTCTTCTTCTGAGGTAAGCAATCTAGCTTTGTTTTTCTCCAACAGCTCTTCTAATCGAACCAGCAGTTCATCAGTAAAGCTAAAGGGTTTGAACTGATCGGCTAAGTTGAGCTTGATTCCAGTCCCTAGCCAGGAAGATGGTAGCCTCATGACCTGATTCATAACCTTGTTATCCTAACTCCAGTTCTATCCTAGTGATTTTTAGGGTGCGATCGCTTGGACTTCCCAGACTTAGACACCTAATAGGCTAAAATTAGACTAATATCCTGTGGAAGTTCTCCAAGTCAGATCATGCAGATTAGAGTTGAAGTTCCAGATGAGTTAGCACTTCGATTGAGTCCCCTACAAGACCAGTTACCGCAGATTTTAGAACTGGGATTACGGGAATGGAATGCTGATGCTCAAGCTGGCTTTTCTGGACTGGCAGAAGTCTTGGAGTTTTTGGCAAATCTTCCCTCTCCAGAAGAAATTTTGGCACTGAAGCCGTCTGAAGCATTGCAGCAGAAGATCGAAGACTTGCTGAAAAAAAATAGAACTGTTGGCTTAACGATTGAAGAAGAGCGATTGTGGCAGCAATATGAATATGTTGAACATCTCGTGCGGGTGGCTAAAGCGAAAGCATTGCTAAAGCTAAGGACATTATGACAGATGAGTAAAGCATATATATCCGTTGCACTTAGGCGCTTGAGGAACTAACAAGTAACGAGTAACAAGTAACAAGTTGTGAGTTAATGTCAACAAAAGTACAAGGTTTTTGAGTTAAAAGATGCCATTTCCTTGTACTTGATTTGGATAAAAAATGCTGGAAAGCCTTATCATAAAAATTCGGTATACATAAACCTGTTCCTACCCCGTAGAGACGTTGCATGCAACGTCTCTACAGGGTTTTGCAGTTGCCTTATTGTGGCCTAGCTCTCATCGGATTTGGTATCATATAAGGCTCCTGTTTTTATTCAGCAAACCCTACTTAAGTTTGTTGAGTGGGTTCTGGAACAAATCGGCTGAGGAAACCAGATACTAAAGACAGTACGATCGCACCGAAAAAGGGAGCCCAGAAACCACTTACTGTAAAGGCAGCAGGACTTAGATATCCCACTAAGGAAAGGCAGATACCATTGACTACCAAGAGAAACAGTCCTAGGGATAGGATGGTCAAAGGCAAGGTCATAATCTGTATAATGGGTTTGACTATCGCATTAACTAACCCCAGTACTGCTGCGGCAATTAAAGCGTCGGAAAAACTGCCCATCTCAATCCCTGGGATAAATTTGGCTGTAATCACCAGCGAGATAGCAGTAACAACCCAAGTTAGTAAGAAATTCAACATCTTTTTGCAAGGAAGATCGCTTCATTGTTGATCTTAGCAATGGAGAATTGGGAGTTGGGAATTGGGAATTGAGAATTGGGAATATCTCCCCTATCTCTCTTGTTTCCCACAACTTACTAACTAACACACACAACTCGAAAACCGAGAAAGCTGATGTGCCTACTGCCGGGATCATTGAGGTTACGAAATGCACAACGGCAGTTTCCTGGAATATTGCCCCAGGAACCACCCCGCAACATCCGAAAGCGATTCTTCTGGTTATTCTTTTCCTGCCACACACTGCCATCTGTTGGCGCACCTTGATAGCTGGAGTGCCAACTGTCTGCACACCACTCCGCCACATTCCCGTGCATATCGTAGAGTCCAAAGTTATTAGCTACGCCAAAACTACCTACTGGAGTTGTTTTTTCTAGACTGATTCCCGGTGGTCCTTCACCATACAAACCTTGCAGGTGACCTAGTTCAGTGCATATTCCATAGTAATTGGCCACATCAGTAGTAATGGTCTCCCCAAAGTGGAATGGTGTAGTTGTACCGGCTCGACAAGCATACTCCCACTCGGCTTCGCTAGGTAACCGATATTGCCATCCTGTTTTTTGAGAGAGGCGATCGCAGAATTCCATAGCATCATACCACGAGACTTGTTCAACTGGAAGATTGGCACCTTTAAACTTAGATGGATTGTGATTAAGGGAACGGTTAACTTCTGGCAGTGCCGCTACCGCTTGCCATTGTGCTTGGGTGACTGGATATTTGCCCATGAAGAAGGGTTTAATTGTGACTTGATGCTGCGGACTTTCACTGTCTCTGTGCCCTTCTTCAGTTTCTCGTGAACCCATGAGAAACTTTCCCTGGGGGATAGCTACCATTTCGATGATAATACCATTATCCAAATCTGCGGCTAAACATGGAGTTTGTTGATTATAGCGACTGTTGATCATCCCTTGAGCATCTATGCTCACCACCTCAAATTCAGAACAAAGTAATTTATTGTTTAACTGCTGCTTAATCTTCGGCTCCTGCTGCTGGATGAGCAGTAAATGAGCAGTAAACTGTACCTCGGGTGATTGATCCTGCAATGCCTCGATTACTAACTCTAAACCAGTTTCGCCATAATTGAGGGCATCTTGAAGGGCCATCAGCCGTTGCTCAACCGCGCTACCCCTTAAGCGCTGCCTGACGCCTTCAATTCCTCCCAAAATAACGCTACCTACTGGTGGTGATACTTCACCTCCCAAGACAGCATCATCTGCTTGTGGTAAATTATCTGTACTTTCACAATCTGGCTGATGAGATGTGTTGCCTTGGATCATAGCTGTGGAACTGGCATCGGTGCCAGTAAAATGTGGAACTGGCATCGGTGCCAGTAAAATGTGGAACTGGCATCGGTGCCAGTAAAATGTGGAACTGGCATCGGTGCCAGTAAAAGTGGATACTGGCATCCTGCCAGTAGTGGCTCATTAAAATTATAAGCAGGGGCAATTGGATTATGAGTATTCTGGGAGACCAGGTTTCTCCTGAGGACAACAAGGAAATATCAGTATTTTTTCCCAGGATACCCCCTTCTATCCAACTGCGACAGTATCAGCGGCAAGCGGTCACTAACTGGTTTGCTAATCGGGGACGTGGTATCCTGAAGATGGCTACTGGAAGTGGAAAGACGATTACAGCTTTAGCGATCGCGACGGAACTTTATCAACAGATTGGTTTGCAGGTTTTACTGGTGGTCTGTCCTTACCGCCATCTAGTTACCCAATGGGCAAGAGAATGTCAGCAGTTTAATTTAGAACCAATCCTTGCTTTTGAGAATGTCCGCAACTGGCAAAGTCAACTCTCTACTAGACTATATAATGTACAGTCAGGTAGCCAACCCTTTCTCTCCATCATCACTACCAATGCCACTCTGATCACGGAAGGATTCCAATCTCAGCTGAAGTACTTTCCCGATAAAACCCTGATCATTGGAGATGAAGCTCATAATCTTGGTTCTCCTCGGCTAGAAGCCAGTTTACCTCGCCATCTAGGCTTACGTCTGGCCTTATCTGCTACCCCAGAAAGGTATTTTGATGACCAAGGAACGGAGGTTTTATATAACTATTTTGGCCCAGTATTACAACCAGAACTTACCCTAGCAGACGCCATTGGGCAGGGAGCACTAGTTCACTACCTCTATTATCCTATATTAGTGGAATTAACTAAAGGGGAGACAAAAGCCTATGCCAAATTAACCAAAAGGATTGGTTGGGCTTTAGCAGAAGAAGAAAATTTCCAGAATAATGATACTCTCACCTCCTTATTAATGCAACGGGCTCGGTTGATTGGAGCCGCCGCTAACAAATTAACGGCTTTGCGAGAGTTAATGCTCAATCGTCTGGATACTTACCATACCTTGTTTTATTGTGGGGATGGTTCCGTAGAAGGAGATTGGAGTAACTCCCTCAATAGTCAGTTAGCAGCAGTTACCCGCATATTAGGGTCAGAATTAGGTTACCGTATTAATACTTATACTGCCCAGACATCTATAGCAGAACGAGAGAAATTACGTCATCAATTTGAAGCAGGGGAGTTGCAAGGCTTAGTAGCCATTCGCTGTTTAGATGAAGGAGTAGATATCCCCGCGATTCAAACAGCAGTGATTCTCGCTAGTAGTGGCAATCCTCGGCAATTTATTCAACGACGAGGCCGAGTTTTGCGTCCCCATCCAGGTAAAGAACGGGCAACTGTCTTTGATATGATTGTACTACCACCGAATTTAGGGCGAGAAGCTTGGGAGGTGGAGCGCAATTTGTTGAAAAAGGAGTTGAAGCGATTCTTGGAATTTGCTGATTTGGCAGATAATTCAGAGGAAGCTAGAAGTAAGTTGCTCACAGTGCAGCAAGGATACGGGTTGATTTAGGTGGCACAGCATACCATGTTCGGTTGATCACTTACACTTTGGTGGCAATAAGGCTCCAGGGCAGAAGGGAAGAAAGAAGTTTGCAAGGTATAAGGGAATTATAAGTGATTATCCTTTCCTTGATATAAGACGACTGCTTGCAACAATTATAATAACCTGCGAAAATTGCAGTCCATTTTAATGGACTTAAGCTATTAGCCCGGAGTTTCAACTCTGGGTGGGCTGGAAAACTGAGCGAAAATCTTACCATACCTCAGCTTAGGAGAATTAATGACAAGCGATCGCATTCCCATATTCATCTTATTGGGATTAGGCGATATTAGCGATCGCGTGATTATCTTACTTTAGCTTACATCTCCTCACTAGCCGCTCAACTTCCCTGACATCGACCAAGAGTGTTACAATTGGTTTGCTGTTGGCGATCGCTAATAATAGTTGCTAAATCAGGGCGTCCTGTGAGAGCCAGTCGTTTGTCAGCCCAGATTTCGTATAATTTATCGGCAATGGAACCAATTATGGGTAATTTGGTAACAGCATAGATCCATCCCATATCCAGAGCCTCGTAGACTCGACGGAAGACTTCGATATTTTTAATTATAGTGCCGTCGGGGAGTAGAGCATGAATTCTGCCCATTGCTGTCTCAAAGTCTATCCCGCCATGAGCTTCGGGTGTATAGTTAGGGTCGGCAATGTCCACAAATGCGACAATTCCTCTACCGGCATCCCGTTTGCTCAAAAAATTGACTTCTCGCACACACAACGGACATTCACCGTCGTATAGTAGTTGGATGTGCCAGGATGGTGGTTGGGATTTAGATGTTGTTGGGATTTTTAAGTTAGAGGTCATTTTTACCACAAAGGCACAAAGTACACAAAGGATTGACTAGGTATTGTTGTTAAGTAGTTTATACTTATTTTGCTTGGATCGCCGATAAACTTTCTTGCTCCCAATGCTGCATAATCAATAATCCAATATTTCTCAATACCCATCTCCACCCTTCGGGAAGGGCTTTGCCCAACATAATCTCGAAGCTTATTGTAATAATCGTCACGCCAATTAGTTGAAACCACCTCGACGATTAATTTAATTGAATCGGGATTTTGGATAATCGATTCACTTTCCCATCGGGGTTCTGCTCCCAAAACTTCTTGGTTCAAAACGATGACGTCCGGCTCATAACCTGATTTTTCGCTTTTAGTTTTGACAATCGATTCTCTAGGAACAGTATATCATGACTTACTTTCGCCCCAATATTAATGCATTAGCCGGTTATGTGCCTGGTGAGCAGCCACCACCGGATGCCCAAGTGATTAAGTTGAATACCAATGAGAATCCCTATCCTCCTTCCCCTCAAGCATTGCAGGTGCTACAGGAATTGGAGGGAGAACTGTTGCGCCGCTATCCAGATCCGATGGCTGGTGCTTTTCGTAAGGCAGCTAGTCAGGTTTTGGGAGTGTCTGCCGACTGGATTCTGGTGGGCAATGGTAGTGATGATCTCTTAACAATGATTATCCGTGCTTGTACTGAAAAAGGGCGAGGAGTCGTTTATCCCATGCCTACCTATGTCCTATACCGTACTTTGGCACAGATACAAGATGCTGACATTGTAGAAGTCCCTTATCTAGAAGATTATACCCTACCAATCGAAGAGTTAATTGCCGCTCAAGGAGCAGTAACTTTTATCGCTTCTCCTAATAGCCCCTCAGGAACAGTTGTACCAGTAGAATCCCTAGAGAAGCTGGCAACAGGGTTATCTGGTGTACTGGTTATCGATGAAGCCTACACAGATTTTGCCCAAGTCAATGCCCTGGAATTAGTCACAAGGCACGAGAATGTGATCATTTTGAGAACCTTATCTAAAGGTTACTCCTTAGCTGGATTAAGGTTTGGCTTTGGTATTGCTAACCCCACATTGTTAGCTGGCCTAATTAAAGTCAAAGATAGCTACAATATAGATGCGATCGCAATTGCTGTCGGGACAGCTGCCATAGCAGATCAAGACCACAAAAATGCCAACGCCCAAAAGATTAAAGACTCCCGCACTCAAATGGCTCTTGACTTGGAAGAATTAGGTTTTAATCTCTACCCATCTCAAGCCAATTTTTTATTAGCTGGTTTATCACCAACCCTGGCGGAGAAATATTCAGCAGACAGTGCCGAATTTCTTTATCAAACCCTTAAGCAACGGGGAATATTAGTCAGGTATTTTAAACAGCCACGACTAACTGATAAATTAAGGATTACTGTTGGCACCCCAGAACAAAACGCAGCTCTGATCAAGGCATTGAGAATGGGGAATTGAGAATGGGGAATGGGGAATGGGGAATTGGGAATTGGGAATTGGGAATTGGGAATTGGGAATTGGGAATTGGGAATTGGGAATTGGGAATTGGGAATTGGGAATTGGAAATTGGGAATTGAATCGAGTTTATATTCTGCATTCCTAAATTCTGCATTCCTAAATTCTGCATTCCTAAATTCTAAATTCTGCATTCTAAATTCTACATTCTACATTCTAAATTCCCTTCAAAATCTCCCTACCTACTGCCTGATAAGCCTTCCAGCCACGATCAGAGTATTTATTAGGATAGTCTTTCACCAGAACACCAGCTAATGGTGCTTTCTCAAAAGCTACTAACTTGGGAATCTCTGTTTTGAAAACGGGTAGCTGTAACTCTTCCAGGGTTTGCCTAGCATCTTTGATCGCTGAAGATCTAGGAGGCACTAGAGTAAGTAAAATTTTGTAGTTAGCTTTTGTCTCCTTGAGCAATTCGATCATCTTGATCAAAGCATCCAAATCTAGTCCCTTAGGAGGTGTTGGTAGCAGTAACAAATCCGAGGCTTCCGCCAAATCCTGTAATTCTTCAGGAGAGGGTCGAGCAGCTGTATCGAAAACCGAGTGTTGGTACTGCCCTAACCACCTCCCTGCTGCGGCAATCGCCACAGTTTTGAACGGTAGTTTTTCTTCCCTATTCCACACCAGAGCACTTCGGTTCTTGTCAGAGTCTACCAATAGGGTAGGCACTTTGGTTTGTAAGTATCCGGCTAGGTGGATGGCTGTAGTGGTTTTTCCCACGCCTCCCTTGTACCCGACAATGCTGATTATCAAAGGTTTTGAGCCTCAATTCTATATCTCTGGCTTATCATGATTTGGGCATAAAGACAACTCTCAGGAGAAAATCTAATCTGAAAATAGACGCGGGAGACGAAAATGTGCATGGAGCCATTACGGCTGGATTGCGTCTGCGAGACGTTGATGTCCTGACTGTTCAGGAAGATAAGCGGGCGGGCTTTGCTGATACGCTTGTACTAAACCGTGCTACAGAGCTGGGGCGAGTCGTCTTTTCCCAAGACAAGGATTTTCTAACGGCACTAAACCACCAAAATGTCATTGTTGGTAAGACCAATACTACCAGAGAGTTGAGCAAACTGGATTTGTTTAAGAACACTTGTACCATCAGGATCGAAGAACAATGCACCGGTGATATCGTTATAGATGAAGCGATCGCTTGCCTGAGTCGCAGCTGAACCAATAGTAAACTCGTCGATATCCAATGTACCGAGAGTAAGTCCACCACCAAAGCCACTAGCAGAGCAACGATAAGCTTGGTCTGACTCGAACAATTCCTTGGAGCAATTTTTATGAAATTTCCTACCGAACTACAACAAAATATTGAAAAATGGGCAAGTATTCAGGGAGTATCCACCGAGCAGTTTGTTTGGCAAGCTGTATTTGAAAAAATTGATAAACTGAGTCAAATTTCGGCGGATATCAACACCGAAGAAAAATCTGTATCGACCAACAATATGCCAGAGAAACCATCTATGATTTATCGAAAGGAAGGTATTTTAGTAGTAGATGCAGAATTTCCAGAAAACTTGGAGCTTAATACTTTCATTAATGACTTAAGAGAGGAACGTATTCAGGATATAATGGCCTTATGAAAGTATTGTTTGATACTTCCGTATTGGTGGCTGCATTAGTTGTCAGTCACCCAAATAATTCTGCTTGTTTCCCACAACTGAAGGCAGCAGAATCTAAACAAATTAAAGGGTTTCTCTCAACTCACAGTTTGGCAGAAACATATTCTGTGATTACACGCTTGCCGATTCAGCCCCGCATTCATCCCCAAGAAGCTCAAGGGATTATTGTAGATGTTTTACAATACCTAGAAGCAATTCCGCTACTTTCCAATGACTATAAAATTGCGATTGCTCAAATGGCCAATTTAAACATTCCAGGTGGCGGGATATTTGATGCTTTAATCGCCCAAGCTGCAATGAAAGCGGAAGTAGATGTTATTCTGACGCTTAATCCCAATCATTTCACTCGTTTGGAAAGTGCAATCGCCCATCTTGTCCAAGTTCCTCAATAGCCAACTATCTCTGAATAATGAAGCTCCCTTGTCTTGTCCCAACCCGAAAGTAAAAAACCTACCCTTGTCAGGAAACGGGGATCTTGGAGTTTTTGGTAGGGTGGGCATTCATTTTTTTATAATGGGTAAGATGTGCATCCAGATATATGGAACCAAATCCGGTTGAGAAAAAACGTGTTACACTAGCCCCCTGAATCCCCCAATTCTGGGAAACGCATGAATTATGTTTCACGTACTATGAGAAGCGGATTTGTATGACACACACAATAAACAATTAATGAGGCAGAGGTGGGTAGGCGTGAAAATTATTAACCCGGAACAATCTTATACTTTCAGTAAATTTTTTGACCTCAAAATTGAACCCAAAGATTTGGCTAACTACTTTGGTTATTTATTTGCTAGAAAAAAGCTGCAATTAGCTCAATATCAGGGAAATCTAGACAGGATTGGCCAATTAAAGGAACGTATTGAAGAGGTTTTACCTTACGCTTCTCTATCTAGTGAAGCTGCCAGGAGAGAAATTTTGATTTCTCCTTTAATTTTAGATTTGGTTCATTACACTAAGTCTGAAATTTTTATTGGCTACCCTATCACAGTTAGCCAACAATTACAAGGATATTTAGATTATTTTTTAGAAAATATCAATAACTTATTAGTTATTGAAGCCAAGAGAGAGGATTTAGATTATGGCATGACTCAACTTATCGCTGAATTAATTGCCTTAGAGCAGTGGCAAGAAAATAAAGCACAATCTTATCTCATTGGTGCTGTAACCACAGGAAAAATTTGGGAGTTTGCCCGATTAAATCGGGAGAGTAAACAGATTGAACAGGGTTTAGAGAGTTATCGGGTTCCGGAAGATATTGAGCCTTTAATGCGAATCTTAGTGCAATCATTATCTGACACTAATGTCTCTACCTAACCTGTTCAGATGCCCTAATAAATCTATAGATTGCTATCTCATTTTAGCGAGTTGCGATCGCTAAGTCCCAGAAGTCGGGTTTCTCAAAGAAACCCGACTTCTCGTGGATAACCTGGTTGCTAATGGAACTACAATTACCACCGTTGTCGCATCCTAACCACAAAACAACAAATGTTGTTATTGAACAAATATTGTTTATGTGGTAACATTAACTTGTTCTTTAATAGTACAAGCGTTTTATTATGCCCAGGCTTTCCATTGATATTACGCCAGAGCAGCATCAGCAGCTAAAAGCGATTGCAGCGCTGAGCGGTAAAACTATCAAAGAGTATGTACTCGAACGCTCCCTGCCGGATTTGCCTATAAACTCAGAGATGTCTGAGGAAGAAGCCTTAGCGCAGCTTGTTGCTTTTCTAAAGCCCAGAATAGAAGCAGCAGAGCGCGGTGAAGTATCAAATAGCACTTTTGCTGATATTAAGCAAAAGGCGCGTAACTGGAGTTTAGCCTAAACTCCAGTCTCAAAAGTTCAAAATCCCCTGGATATTTTCCAGTATCTCATCAAGTTCAATATCAAAATTAGTCTTAAGAAACTTCATTAACCCAGTTCCCCGCTTGAGAATTGTGGGTAAGGCATCCAAAGCATTCTCTGCCATTTCTTGTAGGTTAGAATTGTTGCGGTCTATTGCTAATTTACCGATAGTATCTAAATGTTTCAGGGCTTTCTGTTTATCCTTCTCACTCAAGCCAGAATCTTGAGATGCGATCGCTAAGGACTTGAGATGCCCGACTTCTTCAAGAAGTCGGGCATCTGGGACTTTCCCACAGATGCAATTGTTCGCTAACTTAACTCCATCATAACATAATTTGGAACAGCTAAGTAAAATTGCTTCATTTCATTATTCTCAATTCCCAATTCCCAATTCCCAATTCCCAATTCCCCATCCTCAATTCCCAATTCCCAATTCCCAATTCCCAATTCCCAATCCCCAATTCTAATCACTATTAACCAACTTAACAGTAATGCGATCGCGTTCTAGTAATTTTGATTGAGAGAGTCCTGCTTGTGCCGCAGCAATCACCATAGCTGGGGAGTTGTTAGGACTAGGTACTATCGTTGCTACCCCTAGGCTGAAGGTGAGAACCTTAGAAGGGAAACCGCTGAATCGGGGATGAGCATAGGCTATCTCCAAAGTTTTGATACCTTCTCGCAGGTTGTCTGCAATTTTAGTAGCTACCTTGGTATCTGTTTGGGGCAAAATTACAGCAAACTCATCACCCCGATAACGGGCTACAAATGCATTATGATGGTTTACCCAGTTACGGATGGCACCGGCAATTTGTTTGAGCACAGCATCTCCTGCTAGATCCCCATGAGCGTCATTATAAAACCGGAAATAGTCAATGTTGCACAAAATTAGGGATAGGGGTTGCATCCCTGTATTTTGCTGCCATTCTTCTGCTAAGTATTGGCTGAAGTAATGTCGATTGGGCAGCTGAGTTAGTTCATCAATGTTATATAATCGTTGAATTTCTTGCTTCTGTTGCTCCAACTGCACCAGCCGTAGATACATTTCCCGTTCTTCTTGGAGTTGTTGGCGAAAATAGATACGATATAGTTGACAGCTGACCCTAATTTGATTACCGTCCAATTCTACTAACCCCATACTTTCTAATTTATAGGCCGCGATCGCAGAAGGTAGCTCATTCTGGGTTAGTGTTTCCATCGCTAAACTCCCTTCCTGATTGACCACTTGTTGCAGAGCTAAGGCTAATTGTGGCTCCTCCCGCAGCATTGCTAAATGACTGCGCAAATGATCTGTGTAAATTCCCGCCTGGGTGGGTGCTGTTTGCAATAACTCCTCCAAGCTAATCTCTCCTTGACAGAGATGATACAAGGCCATGTTCACTAGATAGGGATGTCCTCCCACCATGGTCATCAGTTGCTGGCTGTAGTTGTTATTACTCCAATCGAGTCCATAACAGCTTGCTAATTCCTGTACCTGATCTCCACTAAAAGGTGGTAGCTTGATCGATAAGCCGACATTAAAGGGAGATTGATTGAGTTTGAGGGGAATATAGATGTCTGTGGTATGAACAACTACCATACGCAGTTTTTGCCATTTTTCTACTACCCTGGATTGTTCGTGCCAAAAGCGCAACATGGGTAGAAATTCTTGAGCAATATGGGGATGCTCAAAAACTCGATTGACTTCATTGAAGGCCAAAACTAGGGGAGAGTCAATGCACTCGAGGAGATACCCCTCCATATAGACTCTACAGCTGACTTTGCTACCAAACTCTTCATCCCAATAATCCTCTAGCTGGGGACTGAGGTTCAAACACCGGCTGATATTGGCACACAACCAGCGTAGAAATTTATCGAGGGAGGCAAAAACCGCTTCTTCCGCTTCTTGAAAATCCAAGGAGGCGGTTTGGTAACCCAAAGCTTTTGCCTGAGTGATAACGCGGTTGAGGAGGGAACTTTTCCCCATCTTCTTGGGTGCTTTGATGCGGAGTACGCATCCTGGTTGACTAATGTGGCTACAGACAAGTTGTTCGATGGGGGGACGCTGGATGTAGAAAGGGGAATCTGGTGGTACAGGAGCACCGGGAAATGTCATTGGAGTTTGGGGAGGTTTACTCAAAACTAGTGGAATGTGAGGAGGGACATATATTGTAGTTATATCAAACTTGGGGTTGATTAGGCTGTTTTTTTTACTACAGAGGCCACAAAGTTCACCGTGCATCGGCGGGAAGCTCATTCCTTCTCTAGATGGGAGTGATAGCCGCCCGCCGCTTTGTTGTTAGTTGTTAGTTGTTTGTAAAAAACAAAAAACAAACAACAAACAACTTGCTAACACGTTAGCGTAGCGGCACGAAGTGCAATCCCCCGTGCTGTCTTCCGGGGGATGAGTTAAACAGGGAGGAGTAAGAAGGTAAGGAAGTTCTTGGGTTAAACTAGTTTTGATGGTTTGTCGTTCAGGATCCCAATCTTAAAGTGTCAAAGCCAAAACGGTCGATTTTCAATTTAACAATTTTCAATTTAACAATTTTCAATTTAACCATATCAAGTAGCTCAGTTCTCGGGCAAATTGCCCCGGATAATACTCTTCCAAATAACTCTATTGTTACCCCTACAGGTATTACCTTCACTATTGATGGCGGAACCGCTTTAGGCAACAATCTCTTCCATAGCTTCCAGGAATTTTCTGTTCCTACTGGTACTGAAGCATTGTTTAACAATGAGGCTAACTTGACAAATATTATCACGCGGGTTACTGGTAACCAAATCTCCGATATTGATGGCGTGATTAGGACTAATAACAGTGCCAACTTCTTTCTCATCAATCCTAATGGCATTGTTTTTGGTCCTAATGCAGCACTTGATGTCGGTGGCTCATTCTTAGCAAGTACAGCCAATAGTCTGCTCTTTTCCGATGGCATTAACTTCAGTGCGACTAATCCCCAAGCTTCACCCCTGCTGACGATTAATGTTCCCTTGGGTTTGCAATATGGGAATGGTGCTGCTGAGGTGCAAGTACAGCAATCTCGGCTCGCAGTTTCTCCCCAGCAAAATTTAGCTCTTTTAGGAGGTAATGTCAGTATTGATGGTGGGACTTTACTAGCGCCTGGAGGTCAAGTTAGTTTGGGTGGATTAGTCGGAGCAGGAATTGTTAGTCTTCAAGGCATAGAACCTTCCTTCCCTCAAACTATCCAGCGAGGTGATGTTCATCTAGGCAATAGCACCTTGATTGAGGTGACAGGAGCTAGTGATGGTAGCATTACTCTGGATACCCATAACCTGAGTATAACCGATTCTCAGCTGTTAGGGGGAATTATTACTAACAGTAGCCCAGTAGTGGAGGCAGGAGATATTGTTGTCAATGCTACGGGAGATCTGACCCTAAGTAAGGGTAGTTTAATCAGCAATAGAGTGCCAGCAAATGCTAGGGGAACCGGGGGTGATATTGATATCAGTGCCAATTCCTTAGCTTTAACTGATGGTTCTAGGATTACAACCGTTACTCAAAGTCCTGGCAAGGCTGGGGATATTTTCCTCGAAGCTAACGAGATCGATATTTCTGGTTTCACTGCTGATGGACTCTTTAGTGGCATTCTCTCCCTGTCGGAAAACCCTAACAGTGGTCTGGGGGGAAGTATCCTGATTAATCAGGATACTTCCCAAGGAACGGTTCGTTTAGCCAACAGAGGGTTTATAGCTACGGTTACTAATAGTAGTAGTGATGGTGGGGGGATTGAAGTTAATGGAGATCATTTGGTTTTAGAAAGTGGTGGACAAATCTTGACTTTGGCAACCAATAGTGGTAACGCCGGTGAGGTGACCCTTAATCTGAGGGAAACGGTGAGCATTTCTGGCAGCAGCCAAGATTTTATCAGTTCTCCTTTTGAGGAACTCACGGTTGTTAATCTGGATGAATTAACCTTAGAGAATGAGTTGAACCCGAATATTGAGGCTTCCGGAACCGGGGGAATTCCTTATGTAACTGTGCAGCGGACTCCAGAGCAAATTATTAGTGGCACAACGGTATTAGGCCCCGCCACCCAACAGTATGACTATTACTCGTTTACGATTACTCAGGGGGATAGTCGAGGTATTTTCGATATTGATTTTGGAGATGGCTATACCGATAATCCTGGTAGTCTAGATACAGAAATTGTACTGTTCGAGCGAGCCACGGGAGAAGTACTAGCTTCTAATGACGATAGTGATTTAACCGACGGTGCCCAAGGCAGTATTGTTAACCAAGACTCCTATCTCTCCTTTACCTTTAACTCTCCTGGCACCTACGTCCTGGGCGTGGGAGAATTCGATACTGTCCCTAATAGTTTACAAGGATTAGAAGGCGATCGCCTAGATCCTGGTGATACTTATTCCCTGCATGTTTCCTTGGAAAATCAGGGAACAGGTATTGCTCTCCCTGCCAGTAACCTCAACCCCAACCACTTCAACCCCAATTATGGACTCCATAGTGGTCTCTTCTCCGTGACTGAAGCTGCTGGCAATACAGGGAAATTGAATATTAATACTAGGCAGTTGCAGCTGGATGCTGGTGCAGAAATTGCCGCGACAACTTTGGGTTCGGGAAGAAGTCAAGATATTACAATCAATGCCCAGGAAAATGTGGGGATTATTGATCAATCGACCATCTCCAATATTACCCGTGGCAGTGGCAATGCCGGTAGCATCATCCTCAATACTGAAGATATAAGGCTTGCTAATCGCAGTTTTATCAATATTATTAATTTTGAACAAGGAGACACCGGCGATATTCGCCTTAATGCCAATAATTTGACGGTATTGGAGGGAGCCGGACTAAATAATAATACCTATCTCCAGGGAGATGCTGGTAAGATTATTATTAATGCTAAAGAGTCCGTAATCTTTGATGGAGAATCTAGTCTGGGACAAGACTCTCTTGCTTTTAACTTAGTAGCCGGACCTTCAGCAGTGGGCAATTCTGGAGGGATTGAGATTAATACTCGCCACCTAGGGATTACTAGGGGTGCTCAACTAGCTACTACTACCTATGGGGAAGGAAATGCCGGAGGGATCACAATTAATGCCAGTGAATCCGTGTTGTTAGATGGCACAGCTAGTAATGGTCGCTTCGATGGTTTAATTACGATAGTCAGGGTAATCGGTAGAGGTAATGCTGGAGATATCAACATCGCTACCAATTCCCTGACTATATCTAATCAAGCAAGAGTCAGTAGCCAAACCGAGGGTCAAGGAAATGCCGGTAGTATTAATATTACTGCCCAAGACGTTTTCCTAGATAACGGTTTAATTAACAGTAGTGCTCAATCCACAGCCACTGGTTTGGGTGGACAAATTGGTATTACCACTGACACGATTTCCCTTACCAATGGCTCTCGCATTCTTGCTAGTACCTCCGGTGAGGGAGATGCCGGGGATATCCACCTGAGAGCCAATCGCTTATCAGCCAGGGAAGGTTCTCAACTAAGTACTAGTACTGCCACCGACTTTGATGCTGGCAATATTACTCTGGAGATAGCAGACTCGATCCTCCTCTCTGGGGAAGAGACAGGACTATTTGCCAATACAGCAGTAGGTTCTGGGGGTAATAGTGGTAGTATTTTCATTGCTCAACCCAGAAATGTAACCATCCGGGATGGTGCCGGGGTAGGAGTAAGTAGTCAAGGCACAGGAGTGGGGGGGAGCATCAAAGTGCAAGCCGGTTCTCTGACTTTAGATAATCAAGCCTTCCTCACGGCAGCAACTGCGGCTAATCAAGGGGGAGATATTCTGCTACTTCTAGAAGAGCTGCTGCTGATGCGGCGCAACAGCCAAATTACCGCTACTGCAGGCACCGCAGGTGCAGGGGGAAATGGGGGAAACATTGAGATTAATGCTCCCTTTATTGTCGCAATTCCCACAGAAAATAGCGATATTACTGCCAATGCCTTTGAGGGGAATGGGGGAAGAATTACCCTAACAGCAAGAGGTATTTTAGGAATTGAGTTTCGAGAAGAGCTCACCCCCTTTAGTGATATTACCGCTAGTTCTCAGTTTGGAATTTCCGGTTCCGTAACTATCACCAACCCCGAAGTAAATCCTACTTCAGGATTAGTCGAGTTACCAGAAGAAGTAATTGACCCCACCAAGCAAGTCATTGCCAGATGTGCTGCCGCTGAAGGCAACTCCTTTACCCTAACTGGACAAGGTGGCATACCAGAAGATCCCACTGCACCGATTCGAGGGCAGACAATTTGGCAAGATTTGCAAGATTTTTCCGCACCAGAGGAACAACCTCAGCCAGTTGTGCCACCATCTCCCCCACCGGTGGTAGAAAATCCCCCCTCCCAGATAGTAGAAGCCACAGGTTGGATAGTGGATGCCGAGGGGAATGTGGAGTTAGTGGCTCAGCTACCGGAGAGGACAGTAATTTCTCCTGTGGCTCGACATCCTGGATGTGTTATTCCAAATTAAGTAATGGTTTTGTACGAAAATTATTGTTATTTTATGCCAATTCTTAATTCTACATTCTATAAGGTTGACTTTATTTTAATTTTTTACTATTATTTTATAATGGTAAAATGTGCGCACATATATAGTCGGCAGCTAAGTTATTATAGAAGGGTAGGCATTTAATCGTGGTTGATCGGGTATTATTAAGAAAGGAAGCTATTCGATTGCTTGATATCCTTCGCACAACTCCATTCAACAATTGTTACCCACTCAGTAGAGAATTCCAAGAACTACCTAATCGCACTGGTATTTATGCAATTAGGCACAGATTCCAAGGTATTCTGTATATTGGAAAATCTGGTAACGTGAGAAGCAGACTCAGAGGCGGACATAAAGCGTTAGGTTGGGCATTTATCGACAGACTTGATCCTGATGATGTGAGAATTGCTGTTGTCAGGCTGTCTTTTGAGTGGATTCGGTTATCATTACAGTTAGAAGGTATAATGCTTCGGCAAGTTCGACCACCTTACAATGATCGCATTGCTCAGGAAGATTGACCTATGTCTATCTCTAATCCCGATACCGAATCCCGAATCTTCCACTCCCTCCCAAAAAAGGTGCAGTTGGCGATTAAAGCCTATGCAGAATCAGCGGGATTATCTCCTGATGTCGTTATTATTTTTACCATTGCTCACTTTGTAGAGTTAGAGTCTATTCCCTGGCACGATCGCCATAACCAGAATGCCAGTGGTAGTATTTTAGATGAACTACCAGCTGCTTTGCGAATAGAGATTGAAAAATATGCTGCTGAAGATGAGTTACCGCCAGAATTTGTTGTAGAATTAGCCATCGCTCACTTCCTCGATCCTGACTCAATGACCTTCGATGATTGCCAAACCGGACTGCAACAAGATCAGTTAGCATTACTGAGATTGGAGAAACGTGAGCAAGCAATAACGGTAGTCTAGCGATCGTACTTTTGATAAATATTATCCAAATTATCCTAATATTCCAACCATTGTAACCATTGTAAGGGCGTTTGTAAGGCCGTTTGTAGGGGCGTTTGTAGGGGCGGGTAAGCGTGATAACCTACCCCATTTTACCCAAATATTGGGCACAAAACCCGCCCTGCTACAACCTACCGGTTAATCCAACCAATCCCCAGATTACCAGCAAGCGATTGCCTTCTCTACGAGAGGCTACGCCAACAGCACCAGCGAAGCTGATCGCATTCCACCCATTCATGATACGGTTTGAGGGATAATTTGGGTAACCGCAAGGTTATCGACAGGGCGGGTTTTGTTCAAAAATTGTAGTCGAATGCGATAAAGGTGACCCTAAACCCGCCCCTACAAATACCCGGAATTTTATGCAAATTCTTAATTCTACATTCTGCATTCTTAATTCTAAATTCTCTTCATCTGTAACCCTAAATCCTGAATTCGCCCATCCCATTCCTGGGAATAATTGGGGCGTAATTCGTCCATTTCCCAAGATAGGGGATTATTGGCAATGTATTGGCGAATTGCCATTAATGCTTTTTCATGACGGATGATATGCTCATAGTAACCACGTTGCCATACTGAGACACCAGCCAGATGACGAATTTTATTGATGCGACGTGCAGCAAATGTCTTGAATCCACGGAGAATTTCTGGCAATCCATGACGCTTTTTAGCAGTGGTATCATCGGTTAAAACCAGAATTCCATGCAGATGATTAGGCATAACAATAAATTCATCTAATTCCAAATGCCGATGGTGTTGCAGCAAATTATACCAATGGGACTGAGCGATTTTGCCATAATTGCTTAACTGCATTTCACCATCGACAACCTCCCCCAAAAAACATTGATGCTGCCAGGTGCAAATAGTAACAAAATAAGCACCTGCCTGGGCATAGTCGTATCCTTTAAGGCGAATTGAACGACGATGATGTTTGTCAGGTTCGTATTTCATAGGGAAAAATTTTGGTAATCCAATTGTAGGAGCGTTTGCAGGGGCGTTTGTCGGGGTGTTTGTCGGGGCGTTTGTCGGGGCGGGTTTAGCGAAAATCTAGCCCATTTTACCCAAATATTGGGTACAAAACCCGCCCTGCCACAACCTACCGGTTAACATAACCTATCCCCAAATTACCAGCAAATGCTCGCATTCCGTTCATTCCACCCATTTATGATATGGTTTGGGGGATAATTTAGGTAGCGGCAAGGTTATCGACAGGGCGGGTTTTGTTCAAACATTGTCGTAGAATCCGATAAGTGTGACCCATTACCCGCCCCTACGAATACGGAATTTTATGCCAATTTCCAAATCAACCAATTATAACCATTGTAAGGGCGTTTGTAGGGGCATTTGTAGGGGCGTTTGTAGGGGCGGGTAAGCGTGATAACCTACCCCATTTGACCCAAATATTGGCAGCAAAACCCGCCCTGCCACAACCTACCGGTTAATCCAACCAATCCCCAAATAAACCAATTGCAACCATTGTAGGGGCGGGTTTAGCGAAAATCTAGCCCATTTTACCCAAATATTGGGTACAAAACCCGCCCTGCCATAACCTACCGGTTAACATAACCTATCCCCAGATTACCAGCAAATGCTCGCATTCCAT
>JAAHGR010000439.1 GCA_010672425.1 Symploca sp. SIO2E6 | reverse complement strand
CTCAAACACCAGACCAGAGCTTGCCTTCCTGGGCAAACCGGGGCGGGTTTAACACATTGACTGGTCACTTTGCTCAATTGTTGGTGAACCCGCCCCTACAGCAATCTTTTGTTTAACTTTACCCAATCTTGTGTTTAATTAGGTTGAGGGCACACGTCGGTTGAGGATGATCGCATTAATCAGACCCTATAGGCGCACAACCATTCCATCATGTATAAGGTTACCACAATACACTCTCCAAGGGAAAACTATCTAGTAATTTCTTCGGAGGAAGCAATATTTCCTATCTCAATTCCCGCTATTGGTTTTTTCGATAACTTCTGTGGTAGGCAAATATCTCTTTTCTTCTCGGTTACTGATCTGGGCCTATGCAATACGCCCCTACGTTTTACGCGATCGCACTAACCATACCCTACAGGCGCACACCTATTCCATCATGTAAAAGGATACCACAATGCCCTCGACCGGGGAAGACTATCTGGTTATTTCTTCGGAGGAGGCAATATTTCCTATCTCAATTCCCGTTATTGGCTTTTTCGATAACTTCCGGGGAAGACCATCTGCTAATTTCTTCGGAGGAGGCAATATCTCCTATCTTAATTCCCGCTATTGTCTTTTTCGATAACTGCTGTTGTGGGCAAATAACTCTTTACTTATCGCTTGCTGCGGTATAACTCGGTAATTTGCCCACCCTACTAATAACGATGCGATCGCTTTTTTGCACCAGCATTGCTTATCGCTTTGATTACCTGCGAAGCTTATAGCCTGTCGTCTTTAACCAGACCCTACAGGCGCTCCAAGGGAAGAAAGAAGTTTGCAAGGTAGAAGGGCATTATAACTGTTTATCATTTCCTTGATATTAGAAGATTCGCACCCCTCTTTCCTTTTGTTTCCTACTCCTCATCTTTTCTCTAAGTCAAATAAGTTTAAGTTAATTGATATTCCCAAGGATTAATAATGGCAATATTACAGCTTTGGAAATCATCAATATTACGAGTAGCAAGGCTAGCATGATGGCTATAACAAATGGCTGCAATTTGAGCATCAGATTGAGAAATATGTCGTCCAATCTTTCTTCTTTGTGATGCAATTTTAGCAAAGTTTACAGCAGCTTTTTGGTCAAAAGAAAGGATACGCTCCGAGAAATCTTCCGTAAATATTAAGTTGGCCGCTTGTTGCAGTTTATCTCGTCGTTTGCCTTGGGGTAAAATAGCAATACCATAAAGAATTTCGGATTGAGTAATGGTAGTTGTAAATAAGTTTGTTAGAGATTGTTCAGATGTCCAGTTAAAAACATTTTCTGAACATTGATTACCTCTCATTAATTCCGAAATAACATTAGTATCTAAAATTATCATTAATCAAATTGAGGAGGAGTACGCATTCTATCTCTGGTAATTTGGGGAATTTCTACATCATCTAAATAGGTAACACGTTGTTTAATCCTCTCAGCAAGATTCAAAGATTTTTCTGGATTGTCAATGTTCATGCTCTCTTGGTGGGAATTATGCTGTTGAGCAACAACAAGATTGAAGGTAGCAACAATTTCTTCAATTATAGCAATTTGTTTCGGACTGAGATTGCTCACATCAATGACTTTATTTTTCATGACAATTTTACTCGTTTACTATTTAACCAAAGAAGTGGCATACCAAACATCTTGGTGGATGTATTCTCGCCAATAGGACATCATGCTGATGGATTTGCTCTTCTATTTTAGAACAGACTTGCATTTTTTGAGGCAAATGCGATCACTTGCCTCAAGACAATATTGAAGGCGCACGTCGGTTGAGGGCGCACGTCGGTTGAGGGCGCACGTCGGTTGAGGGCGCACGTCGGTTGAGGGCGCACGTCGGTTGAGGGCGCACGTCGGTTGGGGGCGCACGTCGGTTGAGGGCGCACGTCGGTTGAGGGCGCACGTCGGTTGAAGGCACACGTCGGTTGAAGGCGCACGTCGGTGCGCCCCTACTGCCTAAAACATACATTACCAGGAATTGTAACTGTAAAGATTGTTCCTATACCAGCTTTGCTGTTGACTGTAATCTGACCACCATGTAACTCAACAGACTTCTGGACAATTGCTAACCCTAGTCCAGTACCAGGAATATTGCCGACATTTTCACTGCGATGGAAGGATTCAAACAAATGTGGCAAGTCTTCTGGGGGAATACCGATACCGTGATCTTGAATCTGGAAAATCACATTTCCTTGGTCAAAGACTACTTCCAACTCAATGGTGCTGCTAGTTGGTGAATATTTAATCGCATTAGAGAGCAAGTTGATCAGAATATGCCGCAGCAGTTTTTGATCTAGACAAACCAACCATTGAGGAAGTTCACTAACAGTCACTGCTGAAGTATAATCATTGCTGTTGTGGTGCATTGGTGTGAGTGAAGCAATCATGCAGGAATTAGTGTTGTCACAGATTACGCGACAACAATTTGTTCCTAGCAGTTGGTGATCACGAACACAATCTTGAGATGAGCACTGGAAAATAATGTTGTGTTCCTTGCCTTGGCTTTGCTGCAACTCTTCTACCAAAGAGCGACAAAAGCTAATTATATCTAACCAAGAAGGTTGCAACTTTGATTTTTTAGCGTCTATTTTACTCCAGAACAGCACATCATCTAACATCTGGGTCATATGTTGAACTGTGGAGCAAATGCGCTCAAAATGAACTTCTTTTTTGTGTTCTGTCCATTTGTGGTTGTAGTGTTGAAGTAATTCTGTGGAACTGAGGATTGTCGCCAAAGGTGTGCGGAATTCGTGGGAAGTCATGGAAACAAAGCGAGATTTGAGTTCGTTTAGTTCTTTTTCTTGTTCGAGAGCCTGGCGCATTTTCTGTTCAGCTAACTTATACTCCGTAATATCTTCAGCAATACCCACTAGCCGGTCAATGCCTCCTTCTGAGTCATAAATTGGAAAGGCTTGATCTCGAATCCAGCGTTCTTGACCACCAAGTTGCAAAATGCGATACTCTACGTCATATTCACCTTGCTTCTGTTGTTTTAAAGCTGCAATCACCCTGTTTCTGTCCTCTGGATGAACGCTTTCGAGAAAGGATTGGGGATTCTGGTACATACTCTGGCAACTGTGACCCCAAATTTCTTCGTAAGCAGGACTGATGTAAATCATCTGTTCGAGTCGAGGATCTCTCATCCAGAAGACCTGACGAATATTTTCGGCCATCTGACGAAATCGTTGCTCGCTCTCCCGCAATGCCTCTTCTGCGTGCTGCTGTTCTATTACCATTTGATTAGTAGCAATGAACTTGCCAATACTTTGAGCCATCAACTCAATCATTTCCTGTTCATCCGTGCGAAAATTTGAGCTTCTGGGTTGGGTTGAAGAAAAACTTAAAGTACCATAAATTTCATGATTGACAAATATCGGAGTGCAAATATAAGAATTTAGCCTCAAGTTGAAACCTGATCGCTGTTTTCTGGTTTTACCGATACTAATATTGTTATAACTAATGGTCTTCTTTTCTTTATAAGATAGAGCACAATAAGTTTTCTTTAAATTTCGAAACAAGTAGGGAACTAATGATTCAGAATCAGAGATAATGGAGCGAATATAGTAGGATTTTTGTGTGATTTTACTAATCATTCCCGTCGGTAAGCCAAAAATTTCACATCCGGTTTGGAGATAATCAGCAAATAAATATTCAATATCTTGGTAATTGGTAGTACTTAGCCGATGTAGTCTTTTGAGGTTGGAACTGAAATTGGCTAAAGCATTAGATTTATCAATTAATTCTGTCTCCGCTTGCTTGCGCTCGGTGATATCTCGTACAATTACGATCACTTCGTCTATATCACTAACTGCAAACCGGGCTTCATAAAAGCGGCATTGGTTATCCCACGACAGTTGATACTCAAAGGATTGGGTTTCTCCAGTGCTTAGGGATTGCTGTACACAAGCCATGGCTAGTTCTGCCACTTCCCGGGGAAACATATCATACAGGCTTTTCCCCAAGAATTGGCAGGGATGAAACGGTATTTGGAAGTCCTTTGCTGCTTTATAATTCACTAACTTACCCTCTCGACTAAGCCGCAGGATCAAATCGGGTATCGCGTTTAGCAAAGCACGATTGGTAGCAAAACTCCGGTGGAGAGCTTGATTAGCTTTTTGTAGTTCCTGTTCTGTCTGCTGATATTCCCCTACTGTGATTTGTGTTTGCTTGATAGTTGATTGTTGGATCGCAATTTCTTCTAACTCAGTGTGGTGCTGGTCTATGAGTTCGACTTTTTCAGCCTGGAGTTGCTCAACTTCTTGCTGTAGTAACTCGATGGTGTGGTACATTTGTTGAGCATTAATTGCCTTCAACCAGCTATTCTTGGTAATAATACCTACTAGTTCTTCCTGAGGTTCGTATACTACTAACTGCTGTACTTGTTGTTCTAGCATCTGTTGCTCAGCTCTCCAGAAGGAATCCTGAGGACTCAAATAAACAAGGGGTGAACTCATCACCCTGTAAGCCTGGAGTTTTCCTAAATCTAACTTCAAAGCCTGAAGCTGCAATATATCTTGTTCTGTGACTATTCCAGTTGGAATTAGGAATTGGGTATGAGGAGTTCCCTTCTCTTGGGTAATCACGACACAACTGGTTTCATACTCTGCCATCAACCGGGTAAGGTGCTGCACAGAAGCGGTTGCAGGAGCATAAGGGACTTCTGTCGTCATCATTTCTGCTACCCGTTGCCTTTGCAAGAGATGAACTGGTTGCAGTAGTTGGCGAATACTTTCAGGGGTAACAATTCCCAGCAGTTGCTCGTGATCATTCACAATCGGCAGGTGGTAAATATGATGCTGACGAAATAGTTGCACAACAGTACTCAGATCTTGGGCATCTGATTCTCGCAGGACAATTGGCAGCTGTGTCATGATCCGTGCAACCTTAACTCCCTGCCAACCAGTTTCTGACCCAATCAGCTTGATGACATCTAGCCTGGTGAGTATTCCGACTAGCTGCTGTCCTTCCATTACCAGGACACAACTAGTATGAGTCTGATCTCCCAGACATGAGTGGGGTGATGATTGATTGCCGGACAACAGACACTCTTGTACCTGACTCATCTGTTGTATGACATCCTTGAGCGGTGTCTCCAGAGTGACTGTTAGAGGATGGCGAATAAGAACTTCCTTGAGGGAGTGATTTAATAAATGTTTAAGCCCATTGCTTGGTATTACAGTATGGCTAGTCATAAAAAAATTTTTGACGGTGCGTTCATCTTTATTCGGCTAATCTCCCAACACCACAGGAAAATTTCCTTGCAGAGCAAAGTATAGATGTCCCTGAAAAACACCTGTTAGTTAACTTTCCCCTAATTTAAAGATGACTTATATTAGTCAGTATTCATGTACTAGTATAGTTTCATGTTGAAACTAAAAATAGCTACCATTCCGCCTAAGAGATCTCCCTTTACCCAAGTGAGGATCGATGAAGTGGGAGTGCATAGCCCAACCTAAGATTTGTTATTATCTCTAATTATAGATAGCTTTACTGCTTAATTAGGTAAACAGTCTTAAAACTTATTGAAATCTTTATATCTAGAGTTTCCATCTGGGTAATGAACAATCCAATGGTCTGTAAAAGGGAGTAGGGAGCAGGGAGCAGGGAACAGTGCCACAACATAGGCAATCCCACTCCCTGAGTTTGAGTGGTAATTCGGCGACAACATGACCGCAGTGTGAACACAATGAAGAATGCTGGATTTAGCTAAAATCTAAAATCTAAAATCTAAAATCTAAAATCTCAACGGCGTCTAAATTCGATAATATTTTCTTTAATCGTAACATCATAGCCCACATAGAAGTCTTGCCCCAGTAGTCCAATGGGCATAGCAGGTGGAGCAACTGCTACTTTTACCTTCCTCTTAAGGCGACCATCGATTTCTATCGACTCTAGCAGAGCAATAGGTAAAGCAACTATACTGCCATCAGCAATTCCCACTGCCCTGACTTCTATTGCTTTTAGTCCCAAAGTAGCTGCTATTGAGCTAGTCACCAGAGTACTACTAGCACCGGTATCAAACAACATCTCAAATTTTTGCTTGCCATTGAAGGCAACATCAATTACCGGTATTTGACCTTGTCGCTTTTTGATCGGAACAGAGAAATAATCCGGCTCTGTGTCACCCTCTTTGGGTTTTTCTGGAGGAGGAGCAGCTTTAGTTTTTGCTTCTGCCATAAACCGCTGGTATAGCGGTAGCTTTTCTTGAGCAGTTGCGTAATTACTATCAGAAGCGGGAATAGATTTGAGCAAGTTAATTGCCTGTTGCCATTGACTAGCAACTAAACTCCAGTCATCTCGGGATACTGCTGACTTGCCAATGGTAATCGCACCAGTAGCAATATCCATCGCATGACCATAGGTATTAGAGTCTGTAGAGGCTGTTGGCTCCGGTGATGGTGAGGCTTGAGGCTGAGGTTTTGGCGTCGGTGAGGCAGCAGGAGTAGGACTAGCAACAGGAGAAGCGATCGTGGCATCGGTTAAGTTAGCAGTATCGTTATCATTACTACTACAAGCAAAACTGCTCAAGGCTAAAATACTTGATGCAACTATCAAGGTAGTGGTTTTAACAGAAGATTTCAACATTATTAATTGTTATTTGTTGTTTGTTGTTTGTTGTTTGTTGTTTGTTGTTTGTTGTTTGTTGTTTGTTGTTTGTTGTTTGTTGTTTGAAAATTGGTATATTTAATTCCTCCTTGTCCTCCTTGTCTCTTATATCAAATCCGGCTAAACACTTATCGTATCCTTCTACCTTGCAACCTTCTTCCTTCCCTTCTGCCGTCTGCCTTGGAGCCTTGGAGCCTTATTGTCACCAAAGTGTAACTATTCTACCGGATTTGATATTA
>JAAHGR010000438.1 GCA_010672425.1 Symploca sp. SIO2E6 | reverse complement strand
ATTCCGGCTACATTGGGATAATATTCGTAATGTAGGGGCGCAAAGCTTGCGCCCTCCAGCATCTATGTTTTCTAACCAGAAAGCCAGATTTTTAATCATTCCGATGCAACCGGAATTGATATAACCTCGCGGTTGGTTACGTTAGATTTGTAGGGGCGGGTTTAGCGTAACCCTTATCGCATTTATCAATAACTTTCGCACAAAACCCGCCCTAGCGATAACCTCGCAGTTGGTTACGTTAGATTTGTAGGGGCGGGTTTAGCGTAACCCTTATCGCATTTATCAATAACTTTCGCACAAAACCCGCCCTAGCGGTAATATCAATTCCGGCTACATTGGGATAATATTCGTAATGTAGGGGCGCAAAGCTTGCGCCCTCCAGCATCTATGTTTTCTAACCATAAAGCCAGATTTTTAATCATTCCGATGCAACCGGAATTGATATAACCTCGCGGTTGGTTACGTTAGATTTGTAGGGGCGGGCTGACGGGGTGACAATAATAAGAGGGTTATGTCTAATGTGAATTATACCAGTGCGATCGCCTACGACACCAGCGAAGCAGATCTCGCACCCACTGTAGGGGCGCACCGACTTGTGCCCTCTACTTTGGGCTATATCTCAACTTTTGCTATAGTCAAGAATACCTTACCCAGAAGAATATGTGCTATTGCTTCAGTCACTACACTGAAAACCGCAATGAACATGAGATAAATATTCAATACCGTTTCTCCTGTTAACACAGATACCCATAACAACAATAGGACGATTGTAGTAGAGCTAGTTAGAACTAAACTAAAAGCAAAATTATCCATCAAAGATAGCCGATAAGTGATAATCCCAGTGATTAGTTGAAACGTGGTCAAAATAATTAGGGCAACAAGATAGATTTTGATAGTACTAACAAGATTACTGATTTTATCTAAATCAGCGGGGGAGTAAAAAGCAAATAAAACACTAAAAGCCAAAGCAAACCCAACGAGAATCACATGAAATGATTCAAGAAATTCCAGAGATAAGTTAGCCCTTTTAAATTGGATACGCTCTGTTAACATTTGTTGTAAGATTGAAAAAGTATGGGCAGATAATCCGTGTTTAGTGAGTAAAATTGTAGTAATAATGAAAGTAGTAGAAAACTTGTCCAATAAATAATTACCCAGAGATATCAAAATTAAAACAAATGTTAGAGGAATCAAAAAACCATTGCCAATAATTGACAGCCACCCAGTAAATTTTAGTTGTTTATTAGTCAAAAACATAATTTTAGATTAAGGCAATGGGGAATGGGGAATTGGGAATTGGGAATTGGGAATTGGGAATGGAGAATTGGGAATTGGGAATTGGGAATTGGGAATTGGGAATTGGGAATTGGGAATTGGGAATTGGGAATTGGGAATTGGGAATTGGGAATTGGGAATGGAGAATGGGGAATTGGGAAATGAATTCATTACTCATTACTCATTACTCATTACTCATTACTCATTACTCATTACTCATTACTCATTACTCATTACTCATTACTCATTACTCATTACTCCCCCCAAACTCCTGCACCCTTTCCCAAACATTCTCTAACAAGTCCGGTTCATCTGCATCAAACCACTCAATTTGAGTTTCTGATCGAAAGAAGGTGCGCTGGCGCTTAGCAAATTTTCGAGTGTGCAAAACAGTTAAGTCTTTGGCTTTTGCCAGGGAAAGATCACCAATCAGATATTGTCTCATTTCCCGATAACCCAGAGTCTCCAGCAGCGGCAAATCGGCACCATATTTTTGGCACAGAAATTCCACTTCAGCGACAAAACCAGCAGCAATCATCTTTTCTGTTCGCTGCTCAATGCGGTGGGTTATCTTATCTGAGTTAGTGCATTCCAAACCAATCTGAAGAATCGGATAGTCAGGGGGATTTTCTCCTTGCTGCTCGGAAATAGGACAGCCTGTAACATAAAATACTTCCAATGCCCGTAATGTCCTAACTTGGTCATGAGGATGAATCTTTTTAGCAGCAGTGGGATCAACCTGTTGTAGAAAAGCGTAACATTGAGTTTGTCCCAAACTAGCAAGTTGCGATCGCAATTCTTGGTTAGGCGCAACTCTCGGTATTTTTAATCCCTTGATTATAGAACGAATGTATAAACCTGTACCTCCCACTAGTAAGAGAGGAGCCAAGGGTGAGGAAATAGAAGCAATCAAGGCTTGAGCTTGCTGCTGGTAATCTGCTAGGGTCATCGTCTGGGTAGGCTCGCAAATATCTATTAAGTAGTGGGGAATTTGCTGTCGTTGAGCCAGCGAAGGCTTTGCCGTACCAATATCAAACTCTCGGTAAACCTGACGAGAATCTGCATTGAGAATCACTGAACCTAGTCTTTGAGCCAAAGCCAAAGCTAGACTCGACTTACCAGTAGCTGTAGCACCACAAATTACTATTAGTTGTTTGTTGGTTGTTTGTTGTTTGTTGTTTGTTGTTGGTTGTTGGTTGTTTGTTGTTGGTTGTTGGTTGTTGGTTGTTGGTTGTTGGTTGTTTGTTGTTTGTTGTTTGTTGTTTGTCATTTTGCCTTGCTTTGCTGCTTCGCACCCTATTGGAGCAAATGCCAACGGAATTGCTAAATATCTCCCCATCTCCCCATCTCCCCATCTCCCCATCCCCCCATCTCCCGTGTCCTCCTTGTCTCTCTAAAGGTTCATCCCCTATACAAACATTCTTTCAAATTGCTCTGTGGTCGCCTTTAACCCTTTTGTGTTATAATTTTTGAACGTTTTGCCATTTTTAACGTATTACAAAGGCTCAAAGCTTTTAGAGGAGAGTCCCTGACATGACGAGTAGTTATAGTGCCGATCAGATTCAAGTTCTGGAAGGTCTAGAACCGGTGCGTAAAAGACCGGGAATGTATATTGGTTCTACCGGTCCACGGGGACTCCATCATCTGGTTTACGAAGTTGTAGACAATTCGATTGATGAAGCTCTAGCTGGTTATTGCAGCCAGATAGAAATTGCCCTCAATGCCGATGGTTCTGTCACCGTCACGGACGACGGACGGGGCATTCCCACCGATACTCATCCTACCACTGGTAAGTCAGCACTGGAAACAGTTATGACTGTGCTTCACGCTGGGGGTAAGTTTGGTGGGGGTGGCTATAAGGTATCTGGAGGATTACACGGGGTAGGGGTTTCTGTTGTTAATGCTCTTTCCGAATGGGTAGAGGTAACGGTTTGGCGGGACAAACGGGAACATCTCCAGCGCTACGAAAGAGGCATTCCTATAGGGGAACTCAATGCCAAACCCGACGGGCAAAACCGAACTGGCACCTCGGTTGCTTTCAAACCTGATCTAGAAATCTTTAGCAATGGTATTGAGTTTGACTACACTACCCTAGCAGGACGATTACGGGAACTGGCTTACCTCAATGCTACGGTTAAAATTCAGTTTGCTGACAACCGCCTGGAAACACCACGGGTAGAAACTTACCACTATGAGGGAGGCATTCAGGAATATGTCGCCTATATGAACCGGGAGAAACAACCCCTACATGAGGAAATCATCTATATCCAAGGGGAGCGTAACAATATTCAAGTAGAAGTGGCATTGCAATGGTGTGTCGATGCCTACAGCGATAATCTTTTAGGTTTTGCCAACAATATTCGTACCATTGATGGTGGTACTCATTTGGAAGGGTTAAAAACAGTTTTAACCCGAACCATGAATTCTACGGCCCGCAAACGTAATAAACTCAAGGATAATGAGGCAAATCTGGGAGGCGAGAATGTCCGGGAAGGTTTAACCGGTGTGATTTCCGTTAAAGTACCAGAACCGGAATTTGAAGGGCAAACGAAGACAAAATTGGGCAATACCGAAGTGCGAGGTATTGTGGATTCTCTGGTAGGGGAGGTATTAACCGAGTACTTGGAGTTCCGCCCCCATGTAGCAGATGCTATCCTAGAAAAAGCGATCCAAGCCTTTAAAGCAGCAGAAGCGGCTCGTCGTGCGCGGGAGTTGGTGCGGCGTAAATCGGTGCTGGAGTCTTCTCCTTTACCAGGTAAGTTAGCCGATTGTAGTTCGAGAGACCCTGCCGAGTCGGAAATTTTTCTCGTAGAAGGGGATAGTGCGGGAGGTAGTGCCAAACAAGGACGCGATCGCCAATTCCAAGCAATTCTGCCTCTACGGGGTAAAATCCTCAATATCGAGAAGACTGACGATGCCAAGATTTACAAAAATACAGAAATCCAGTCCCTAATTACGGCATTGGGTTTAGGCATCAGAGGTGAGGAGTTCGACCCTGGTGGACTGCGCTATCACCGCATCATTATTATGACCGATGCTGATGTAGATGGAGCCCACATCCGCACCCTCTTGCTCACCTTTTTCTACCGCTATCAAAGGGATCTAGCAGATCAAGGCTACATTTATATTGCTTGTCCCCCACTATATAAAGTAGAGCGAGGACGTAATCATTACTATTGCTATAGCGATCGCGAATTGAATAACCTGGTACAAAACGAGTTTCCCGCTAATGCCAATTACAACATCCAACGGTTCAAAGGCTTGGGTGAAATGATGCCAGATCAATTGTGGGATACCACGATGAACCCAGAAACCCGGACAATTAAGCGGGTAGAAATTGAAGATGCTGCCGAAGCTGACAGAATCTTTACCGTACTCATGGGGGATCGGGTGGCACCACGCCGGGAATTCATTGAAACCTATGGTTCTAAGTTGAATCTAACAGATCTTGATATCTAGCGTTTCCATATTCTTTCTTCCCTTCTGACTTGTAAGTGGGGAATTGGGAATGGGGAATTGGGAATGGGGAATTGGGAATTGGGAATTGGGAATTGGGAATTGGGAATTGGGAATTGGGAACAGGCTACTTCCATGCATGGTGATGAAAATTTTTCATGAGGACTGCCTTGCAGCCTTGCAGCCTTTTTTTTCAAGAGCTCCTGAGGATCAGATGGCGCCCCAATTGAATAAGAGAAACACTATTTCCCGCCCCCTTCCTCCTCTCGGAGCCTCAGGCTTGTGTTGATTCAATTCTAAAATCCAAAATCTAAATAAATCTAAAATCTAAAATCTAAAATCTAAAATAGTTTCTTGAGAGTAATGAGTAATGAGTCAGGAACTAACTATTGGGACTGAAGATTACAGTTTGTTAACTGATCTTTACCAATTAACCATGATAGCCTGCTATACAGGGGAGGGTTTAGCACAAACGCCAGCATCCTTTGAATTATTTGCGCGGCGCTTGCCGGATGGCTTTGGTTACTTGATTGCTATGGGACTAGCACAGGTAATGGAGTACCTGGAAAAGTGGCAATTTACTCTTCCTCAGTTAGAGGCTTTGCAAAAAACCGGAATTTTTGCCGGGGCTCCAGAAGAATTTTGGTCCCTCTTGACAGAGGGACAGTTTTCTGGTAATGTTTGGGCAGTACCTGAAGGAACGGCAGTTTTCCCCAATGAGCCCCTGTTGCGGGTAGATGCTCCCCTGTGGCAAGCGCAGTTAGTGGAAACCTACCTGTTAAACACGATTAATTATCAAACCTTGATTGCTACCAAAGCAGCACGACTACGGGATGTGGCAGGCTCCCAGGCTCAATTACTAGAATTTGGTACGAGAAGAGCCTTTAGTCCCCAGGGAGCAGTTTGGGCAGCGCGAGCAGCTTTAGCTGGGGGATTGGATGCCACATCCAACGTGTTGGCAGCACTGAAGTTAGGGCAAAAGCCCAGCGGAACTATGGCTCATGCTTTAGTAATGGCAATTGCTGCAACTTCTGGGAGTGAACAGAAAGCCTTTACTAGCTTTGGGCGTTATTTTCCCCAGTCTCCTTTATTAATAGACACCTATGATACCATCGCAGCAGCTGAACAGTTAGCTCAACGGGTAAAATCAGGGGAAATAGAAGTGACAGGTATACGCCTCGATTCTGGGGATTTAGTGGAATTATCCCAGAAAGTGCGATCGCTTCTGCCCAAAGTGAAGATCTTTGCTAGCGGCGATTTGGATGAGTACGAAATAACCAAACTCCAAAATGCCGGTGCTTGTATCGATGGCTATGGATTAGGAACCAAGCTGGTAACTGGTAATCCTGTCAATGGAGTATACAAACTAGTGGAAATCGATGGTATTCCCACCAGGAAACGTGCTACTAACAAAGTTACCTATCCAGGGCGCAAGCAAATCTATCGCCAATTTGCTGGAGGTAAAATTAGTAAAGACCGTTTGGGATTGGTATCGGAATCTTGCTTAGCAAACGAGCAACCTTTGCTACAGTTAGTGATTCAACAAGGTAAACAGTTACAACTACCAGAAACCTTAGCAGAGATTTCCCAGCGTACAGCAGCATCTGTTGCTACTCTCCCAGATGCAACCAGGCAAATCAACCAGCCAACACCCCTGTTAGTAGAGATTTCCGATTCTCTACAGCAGCTGATTTAATGTGGGCAGTGTGAGAAGTAACGAGTAACAAGTAACAAGTAATATCAATTCCGGCTACATTGGTATAATATTCACTCTGGTAGGGGCGCAATGCTTGCGCCCTCCAGCGTCTATGTTTTCTAACCAAAAAGCCAAATTATTAATCATTCCGATACAACCGGAATTGATATAACAAGTTTTGAGTCATAAGGAAATGATGAATGATGAACGATGTATGAACCCGTTATATCCGACCTTGTAGAGACGTTGCATGCAACGTCTCTACAGGATGAAAGCGGTTTTCTCAAAACGGATGTAATACCAAACTCGCTTATTCTACCCCCGTTATCTTCTCCCCCAACTCCCCCAGCTTTCTTAAAACGGGGATATCTCTACCGGATTTGGTATCAGTCCACAAAGCGTGGACTTGAGCTATGAGCCTGGAACTTAAGTTCCAGG
>JAAHGR010000437.1 GCA_010672425.1 Symploca sp. SIO2E6 | reverse complement strand
GTGGATTCTGAGATATTTACCCCAGATCACTTTGATAGTGAAGCGGCACTCAAGCAAATTGGCTATGCCGATATCACAATTTTGAATAAAACTGACCTGGCAAATCCAGATCAAATCCAGTATCTGGAAACTTACATCCGCACAATGAAAAAAGGTGCCAGAATTCTCCGTAGTCAACACGGACAGGTGCCACTGCCGCTGATTTTGGATGTGGAGTACAATAACCCCGAAGTTTATGCTAATTTAGTTCAGGAAGAGATCGAACAATCTCAGCATGACCATCATCACCATCATCACCATGACGAGCATGACCATCATCCTCACGAACATCACCACCATCATTCCGCTCACTTAGATAATGATGGCTTTGTATCGATATCATTTGAGAGTGATCGTCCCTTTGATTTTCACAAGTTTGAATCGTTCCTGCAAGAACAAATGCCCCAGGAAGTCTTCCGGGCAAAAGGAATCCTTTGGTTTGCTGACAGGGAGTTGCGCCATATCTTTCAACTGAGTGGTCCACGCTTTGAAATGCAACCAGAACAATGGCTAACTTCACCCAATAACCAGCTTGTGTTTATTGGGCGTAATCTGAATGCAGAGAACCTACGGCAAAAGCTGAAACATTGTCTCGCCTAATCGACTAGTTGTTATCTTACTTCAATTCACTCATGACCTTATCTATTTCAACTGACAAGATTCGCAAGCAAACCATTAGCACTCAAGCTAAGTCTCCTGTTTCTGAAGAGGAAATGCGGCAAGCGGTTCGCACATTGCTATTGGGCATGGGTGAAGACCCGGATCGCGAAGGACTTCGTGATACCCCCAAGCGGGTAGTCAAAGCCCTAAAGTTCCTTTCCTCTGGCTACCACCAATCCCTAGATGAGTTGCTCAATGGGGCTATTTTCCATGAAAATGCCAACGAAATGGTATTAGTGCGGGATATTGATTTGTTTAGCTCCTGTGAGCATCACATTTTACCGATTTTAGGACGTGCTCATGTGGCTTATATTCCCAATGGGAAAGTGATTGGTTTATCCAAAATTGCCCGAATTTGTGAAATGTATGCTCGTCGCTTACAAGTACAGGAACGACTTACTGCACAAATAGCCGATGCGATTCAGGGATTGCTTAAACCGCAAGGGGTTGCCGTAGTCGTTGAAGCGACTCACATGTGTATGGTGATGCGGGGCGTGCAAAAACCCGGTTCTTGGACAGTGACAAGTTCGATGCAAGGCGTATTTGCTGACGATGCCAAAACCCGTCAGGAATTTATGGACTTGATTCGTCACAGACCATCCTTCCATTAATCTTTTTCCTCACCGTGCATCGGCGGAAAGCCCATTCCTTAAGGCATGGGAGGGATAGCCGCCCGCCGCTTTGTTGTTAGTTGTTAGTTGTTAGTTGTTAGTTTTTTGTTTTTTATAAACAACTAACAACTTGCTAGCACGTTAGCGTAGCGGGGCGAAGGAGGGTGCAATCCCCCGTGCTGTCTTCCGGGGGATGAGTTAAAATTGCCTCTTTTTTCGTTCAATTGCTCAGTTCCGAGCTTAATTTATGTTAGACACTCTTACCACTTCATCTGATAAACTACCTGTAACGATCATTACAGGCTTTTTAGGCAGTGGTAAAACAACATTGTTGAATCACATCCTGCAAAATTTTGACAATTATAAAGTTGCTGTTTTAGTCAATGAGTTTGGCGATATCAACATTGACAGTCAGTTCTTGAATGCTGTTGAAGAGGACATGATTGAATTGACGAATGGCTGTATCTGCTGTACTATTAACGACAATCTAACAGATGCAGTTTATCGAGTAATAGAACGGCATGAGCAGATTGACTATCTGATTGTTGAAACTACAGGTGTAGCTGACCCGTTACCGATCGCGCTGACCTTTTTAGGGATAGATTTGCAAGAGCTGACTCAGTTGGATGCAATTTTAACGGTTGTGGATGCAGAAACATTTATATCTGAAGCATTCAATAGTGAAGCGGCAAATCAGCAACTCATGTATGGAGACATGATTTTGCTCAATAAAGTTGATTTGGTTGCCGAGGCTGAGCTCAACACGATAGAAACTCATGCTCGTACTATTAAACAAGGAGCAAGAATTTTGCGATGTGAGTATGGTAGAGTTCCACTATCGCTAATTTTAGATGTTAATTTTTCTGAGTCAGGTTCCTCCCAGAAAGCTCTGAGCGCTCCCGAGTCAGGAGCATCAGCTCATTTGGCAAACGATGGGTTTATGTCGATGTCGTTTCAGAGCAATCGCCCGTTTGCCATGGAAAAATTTCAACAGTTCCTCTCATACCAACTGCCGGATAATGTGTTTCGAGCCAAGGGGGTTCTGTGGTTTGCTGAAAGCCCAAAACGTCACTTATTTCAACTTAGTGGCAAGCGATTCACAATTGATGACAGTGAGTGGACAAAAACTCCTAAAAATCAGCTGGTGTTGATTGGACGTAAGCTTGACCTACTTTTTTTGCAACAAACATTGAATAATTGTCTGTCTAGAAAACAACGTGGTTGAGCTTATTCTTACTACTATTTTAAGGAACCACAAAGACACAAAGGACACAAATAAAGAAAGGAAGGATTTAAGGGAATAGGAGTCGTGACCAATTACTGATAATTTTGAGCATTGTATCACTACTTATGCCTTTGATCCGTGCTACGATATCGCTCAAGGAGGTAAACTTATCCTGATTACGCTCTTGTTCCACATTCGCGGCAATCTTAGCTGCTCTTTTCTCCCCTAAGCCAGCAGCTGTTAATCTGAAGGCTAGTTCGGTTAAGCTTAGGTTATTAAACATCTCTAATGGTACGTGTTTTGGGGGGATCTGGGTTTGAAGTTCTTGCAGTTCCTGCTCCAATTTTTGCCTAGCTGCTTCCTGCTGATTTTTTAACTCATTGATTCGGTTTTCTATCCTTGATTCAATATTAGTTAGGCGTGATTCAAGGGCAGTGGAGTTAGAGGTAGTTGGCTCAACGACAGCAGCCTTTGGCTTTCGGAATAAGGCAACTTGTTTTTTGATAACCTCCTCATTCTCTTCCTCAACCAGAAATGTTCCAATCATCTCACCCTTGCGAGGGTCGATCTCTCTGGCTCTAGCAGCAGCGTAATACTCGAAGTCTCCAGCAACTACTTCGTAGGTATCCAAGCTGGTGCGTTGGAGAATGATGGGGTTGATCACTCCTTCTGCTTGTAAAATTAACTGGGCAGCTTGCTCTAACTCCTCATCTGTAAAATTGGAGCGAGGCACAGTGGAGGTGATTCTTTTGACAGCAACCAGGGAAGTAGATAATTTCATCTAACTAAGCCATTCCTATTTGTTTTAAGACTTCTTTACCCAACAATTCAAACTCTCGTGCCGCCATTGAATCTGGCTTAAAATCCAGTACTGATATGGGGTCAGCTATTTCCATGTTTCCCACAATTCGAGTCTTTTCGGCACATTTGGCCAAGTCGTCTCGCTCATAGATGACGGTTTCGAGTACATCTAACCCGTATCTTTCAGGGATTGCGGCTAGGCGTTTGGGTAAAGTATGTTGTATGAATTTGGCATTGGTGGATATTTTACAGGCAAGGACTCCCAAAACTTCAATCGGAGGCTGTCTGAGCATTTTTTTGAAGTTGTTAATGCTCTTGATAAACTCTTTGACGTTAATGAGTCCTTGATTAGCAAAAGGTTTTAAGTCTGAGGGTATCAGGAGATAGTCGGCAGTAATGATCGCAATTCTGGCATACAAATTTAAAGATGGTGGCGTGTCAATCAGCACAATATCGTATTCGTTTTTAACATTTTCCAGTTTTTGAATCAGCATGGTTTTGCTGGCTTCATTTTGATTGAGCTCATTCTCATATTTCATCAGGCTAATATGAGCAGGAATTACATTAATTGCAGGATTAGTGAAGGAGGAAGTTTGGGCAACTTCTGATATTGGATAAAAATCTTCGGATTCTAAAAGATGACGAATATTACAGTCTTTAATATTATCAAATTCTTCATCATCAAACTTAACCAAACCTGTGGCAAAAGTGGTGTTGGCTTGGCTGTCTAAATCAATAACCAGGACTCTTTTGCCGGTTTTCCTGATGGCGGCAGCTAGATTAACTACGGTAGTGGTTTTACCGACACCGCCTTTATTGTGGTAAACTGCAATGATTTTCACTCTCTTGTGCCTCTGTGGTTCAGAATTGGGATGGTCAAGGTTTTGCGGAATATTCTGATTATCTGCTAATGGTTGAGCTTGGGGAGAAGATGTTGTAGTTACATCCGATTTTGGTAAATTTGCACTTGTAGCATCCGATTTTGGCAAATTGGTAGTGGGAGCATTTGGCTCGCTTTCGATAATTCCAGGGAGCAAGATGCTCCCACTATTATCGTTGCCATTTGAGAATACTTCTGATTGTAGGGAATTTTCTTTTAAACTTTCTCTACCAATTAAAGCTTTAATTTCATCTATCTTAACCTCAAGTTCTTGACCGAGACACTGCAATACTAGCTGGATATCGGCTCCGATTCTTTGGTAAATTCTAATTTCCTTGCCATTGGTTAGTAGTCCATAGGACACATTCAAGCTGGTTAAGTAGCGCTTCAGGCGGCAAATATGATTATTTAAATTTTGATTGGGATGCTTTGCCTCCATCACCACAGTCAAAGGTGAGTTGCTATCCAAAACAAATGGGACAACTTGGGTGGCAAAGACTAAAAAATCTAAACGAATACTACCAAAAGTAACTTCTTGATGCCAGGTATCGGGAGAGTAGCCTAACTTCGGCAACAGATACTGGACAATGAGTTTACTTTCGACTTCACTTTCGTTGCGGCACAACTCTGGTTGGAAATTCAATTTAGGTGTTAGGTGTTAGATATTAGGTGGTAGGTATTAGGCAATGGTGACAATTTAGAGGGTTGCGCATTTTGTCAAGTACTATATATAGTGTTTGGGAATTAAAAAAAACTCTATATAAGGAAAACTCAAAGGTTCAGCAAAGAAGAATATTTACTTGCCCTCATCGGCACTATAGTTAATTAGTTTTTGGCTAACACACCATTGAGAAAAATATCAGCAATCCCTTCTGCCATTTCTTGCATCTGTTGGGGGGAAGCACCAGGATCTATAATGGTGTTATCACTGAAACCAGCCACAGCAAACATACCTAAGAACACTTTAGCCACGATCTTCGGGTTGCCGCGACGATAGATACCTCGTTCCATCGCTGTTTCAAAAAAGGCTTCAGCAACATCTGTCATTTTAATGATCACTTCTGAGTGAATGCGATCGCGTAATTCAGGATGAAACTGAGCTTCCATAAAGCAGACTTTCATCATATCATAATTCTCACGCATCCGCATCATCCGTCGTCGCATTACCTGCGCCACAGCTTTATAACTACCCATTTCGCTGAGTTCAGTCAGCAAATCCGTGAGAATCTCGACCCATCCTTGAGTTGCTACTTCGATTAAAATAGCCTTCTTATTCTCAAAATGGCGAAAGATAGTACCTTCGGCAACCCCAGCTGCACTAGCTAAATCACGGGTTGTTGTACCATCATACCCTCGAAGAGCAAACAAACGTTGCGCCGCTTGGAGAATGCGTTGTTTTGTTGCCGTATCAGACTGAGGGAGTCGATTTAAAATTCGCATTGCAGTAAAACTAGAGTTGTAGGCTTATTGTCCAACAGGTTGTCTCATAATGGGCAAAAGTGTTATAGTTCATCACAAATTTTGTTATTTGTCATTTGTTGTTTGTTGTGTGGGGAGCGGGTAACATGTAAATGTCTTCCTGGTCTCCCCAGTCTCCCTGGTCTCCCCATCCCCCCATATCCCCAATAAGTAGTTAAGTGGAAACAAATCGAACTATGTTACAAAACGTAAATACGGCTCAAACCCTTTTACAAAAATCTCAAAGCGGCTCAGCAAGCTGCCAATAAGAGTTAATCAAGAGCACAAGGGAGGGATGCAATACTGCAAGGAAAGCGATCGCGTAACCTTGGAGAAACCGGGTTTCTAGCAAGAATAACAGCGGAATATTAGCATTTCTCAAGGAAACCCGGTTTCTGAATCGGTGTCCCGTTATGGTAAAAGAAGACTCTAAGGCTGAAACCGTCATTAACGCATCTAACAAGAACTAATCATAAAGTATATTAACCAAAAATTATGCGATCGCACTACAATAATAAGCCAAAGTTCCATAGTGATGAGTTAAGGTACAATTAAGATAAAAATATTAGAGTCTAAAAGCGTTCCTGGTGTGTTTACAAAAATTCATACAGAGACTAAAACTTTTGTCCGATTATTGAGAGAATACAGACCAAGCAAGGTTTGGATGCGATCGCAAAATTCTGTAGGGGCGCACCGACGTGCGCCCTATTCCAGACTACTAGGGGTTCTTTTGCCAATGGATTACTAGGAATTGATTTTCTCAGAGAAGAAAAAGCAATTATTGATATTTTTAAAAGTGAAATTTTATTGAAAAATAATTCGTAACAAAAAACTGGCGATCGCTAATCGCATCCAGAATGTAACAGAAGTAAGCGCCAACTGATAAAATTTCACCGACCCCCTAATTACACGAGAAAAATACTATGGTTACGACTCTTCAAATTGACGATACTCTCCTTCAAGAAGCTCTTGCTTTGAGTAAATATCCAACAACTGCTGCCTTGATTGAAGCAGCCTTACAAGAATATATCCAACTTCGATTACATATTCCAGTCGTATTGTTATGAGGGATTTGACACTCCCACGGCTGTAAGCACGTGGGATTCTTGCTTCATCCAGCCAACTTAAATTAGAGGAGTTTCCCCACCTAAACAGAGGTTGTTCTGTCCACAAGCTTTAGATCCCGTCTGCCCGACGG
>JAAHGR010000436.1 GCA_010672425.1 Symploca sp. SIO2E6 | reverse complement strand
CCTATCTCTCAATTTAATGTAAACCAGTCCTCTATCGTAATAAGCTGTGGAAAAGTTAGGATTAAGCTTGATAGCTTTATCGTAGTAAAAGATCGCTTCTTGATTGTCTCCTTCGTTAGAGTAGAGTCCACCCCACCTGTAGTAAAAATACGCATTATTGGGGTTAAGTCGAATTGCCTTTCCTAAATCAGCAATTCCTTCTTCTCTATTTCCATAATGATATAGATACGAACCACGCCGTAAGTAAGCATCAGCATAGTAGGGAGCAATTTCAATAGCTTTGTTTAAATCTGCAAGACTCTCTTTTTTATTACCCCATTCAAATTGGATACCACTTCGCTGTAAATAAGATTGTGCATAATTAGGGTTGATTTTAATAGCTTTATTTACATCTGCTAAAGCACCCTCTTTATCTCTTAATTGAGATTTAACAAAAGCACGGTTGTTGTATGCTAAAGGATGAGGATTTATTTCAATCGCTTCATTATAGGCTACAATTGCTTCTTGGTAACGTTCCTGTGTTTGTAGTATAATTCCCTGATCCACACGAACTAAAAAATCTTTGGGATTAAGAGCAATTACCTTTTCAATAGATACCAATGCTTCTGGATATCGCTGTAGATTGATTAGTGCCTGACCTCTTCCACGCCAAGCAAGAACAAATTTTTCCTGGCTTTCTTGTATAGCCCTATCAAAGGATTCAAGAGCTTCTGAATATTGTTGGAGAAAGAAAAGTACTAGTCCCCGTGAATACCACGCTTGATAGAAATCGGGTTGTAGTTGAATTGCTTGATCAAAAGCAATCAAAGCTTCTTTATGCTGTTCTAACCGCCATAGTTGATTGCCATAATTCAGCCAATCAATAGCATTACTGCTTTTGTTGGGTTCTTGTACCTTTTTGAGAAAAGGATCAATTATTGATTTAGTCTCTTGTGCAGTTAATGACGGTGGTTTAGCAGTATATATTTTCAACTGATTCGGTTCTATTTCTATCTCAGTTACTAGACTCAAAAAAGTACTAATTGGGATTCCCAGGCTATAACCTAGATGTATGGAGCTTCCTGCTCCAGCTTCGTCTACAACAGCTTCTCCATCTGCCCTTCCATGAATACCAATGACGTGCCCACGGATATCTAACACTGGTCCGCCACTGACCCCAGCTTTTGTGATATTAGTATAGACTAATCCATAACCATAACTTAAAGAAAGAGAATCTTTAACTGATATAGATCCCCATTCTTTATTGAAAAGTTTTCCAACAGTAAACAAGCGATTGATTTTTCCCTCACCTATTGTTGAACCTAACAACCCTGAAACAAAAACCACCCCACCCTTCTTTTCTAAATCATGTCTTGCTAGGGTTGCTACCTGGTAAGAAAAGTTGCTGGTAAACTGTAACACTGCCAGGTCAACCCCTGGTAAGATCTTGACTTTATTGTTGTTCACATCTACTGAATATCGCCGAGTATCAGGAGTGATAATTTCAAGTGTTCTTCTATCACATTCCTCTGTTTCACGAACGACATGTTCAGCCGTCAGTACAGTATAGGTATTGCCATTTTTCCCAACAATTACCCCTGAACCTTTACAGTTTGGCGTATTTGGTACATCAATTTGTACTGTAATCTGTTGGGCTATATTGTTGACATCATTAGCAATAGGGGGCAGGTTTTCTCCTGTAACACTGGGAGTCCCACCAGCTAACGCCTCTTGTGAGGCATATTCAGGGGCTAATTGAGCAAAAGTCTGAAGAGGAATTCCCCAACTGTAGCGGCTCATCAAATCTCGCTCAGCATCAGTTGGCCGAGAGCCATCCTCATAGACATAGGGATCTCCCCAAAGAGGCTCAGCGTGGATGCCATTAATACCAATTACCTGTCCCTCAATGTTCAGGATCGGTCCTCCACTCATGCCCTTTTCAATATTGTTGCTGTAGCCTATCTGATAACCTTCCTTAAGTGCCTGTTTTGGCACATACAGCACCTGTCCCTCTGTTAAAATAAACCCACCTTGCTTAGATGAGTCAGTCTCAAAGGAAAAGCCCGCTGCAAAAATTGGCTCGTTGACTGCTACTGTTGCTAAATTGGTCAGAGAAGCCACTTCATAATCAACACTGGCACGAAACTGCAACAAGGCTAAATCCTTTCCTTGAAAGTTCACTTCTGTAACTAAAGTGGCTGGATGGAAGCTATTGTCAGGAGTTTGGATGCGAATAGGTTCTCCTGGGGTTAGGACGTGTTGGTTGGTTAAGACGGTGTAAACCTGACCTTCTTTTTTAATCAAAATTCCCGACCCACTGGTATCTTCCGATACAATCCTGACAGTGATAGACCGAGCAAGCTTGTGCAGTTGCTCTGGGGACAGTTGAGAGGTGGCAGATTGCGCTGATACACTGGGGATAGCCAGACCGGTAGGAAAACCCTGGACAGGTAACAATAACAAGCCTGTCATACAAGCTGCTAGTGCTAAGGATTTATGATTCATGAGCTTTTGTACTCTCCTGCGCCTGCAAAACTCTAAAGCCTAGGCAGCTTTACTCCTTACTACTCAGTTGGGGCATTTTCCTGAAATTACAGAATTTTTCATAATCGTAGTAATACTGAATAGAACCGTCTTCCTATTGAACTAGGGGATCTTGAGCGTGAAAGCCAACACTCACTATATCTTGGAGCAACCTGCTCAGGAGCATCATTCCTACTGAAGCTCTCTGAGTTTTTCCAGGGCTGTTTGATACATTTGTGTATTATTTTGTTGCTGATAGAGGTCTGCGGCTTTTTGTAAATCCTCTCGCGCTCCCTGCTTGTCTTCAAGCTCAAGACGAGCTAAACCTCGATTATAGTAAACTTCAGCTAATTGTGTATTAACAAGGTGAATCGCTTCACTATAATCAGCAATTGCTTCTGTATAATTTCCTTGACTCTGGTGAGCATAACCTAGCTGAAAGTAGACCTCAGTCTTTTCAGTGCTGTCCAGGAATTCCAGGAATTTTTCATAATCGTAGTAATACTGAATAGAACCATCTTCCGATTGAATGAGGGGGCCTTGAGCGCGAAAACCGACACTCAGTATATTTTGAAGTACCCGATCAGGAGGATCATCCCCACTGAGGGTAAATAACATTTGCCGACAAGGTCCTCCGTATTCACCTGCAACACAGATAACTTTTTGCCCATTCTTGATTCCATAAGTTAGATAATTGAGCAAACCTTGTTCTGAGGCAGACTGGAATCTAGCAGAAACCTGTTCACAGCGAAATTGAGGAGTATATTTTCCTCCCCAGTTTTTGCTCCAGCGAATGACAGCAATCCTTCTTCCAGTTGCAGTAAGAGCATAGGTAGTTGGTACACCATCCCAACTGGGAGCGCAGGAGTAGGTAATTGTTTGGGCTGAACTAGGCTGACTACCAATCGTAAAAGTCCCCAAAGTTAGTGTACTAGTGACAAATAAGGAAGCAAGTAACCGGAGTTTCATAGCGTTATCTACATTTAACCCTATCTCTGATTTTAGCGAATGAGTCTGGGGGGCGACAAGTAAGGGCAAAAAGCAGGTAAGTAGTGAGACCAATTTAATTGGTATATTTTAAAATTGACTATTCTACAATACTCATTACTCATGAGCACTGATCAATCGGCAGCTCAATCCAAAACTCCGTACCCATTTCTGGTTCAGACAAACAAGTTAATATTCCCTTATGTTTACCTACTACAATCTGGTAGCTAACTGCTAGTCCTAATCCAGTTCCTGAACCTACTGGTTTAGTGGAAAAGAAGGGGTCAAAAATCCTGTCTCTGATTTCAGGGGTCATCCCCTGTCCATTGTTAGCAATCCGAATAGCTACGCTATCTGGGTCTAAAGTTTCGGTGCTTATGGTAATTCGACCTTGTAAAGTGCGATTGTCTGATTCCAAGGCATCAATGCCATTACTGATGATATTCATAAATACTTGATTGAGCTGACTGGGATAACATTCGACTAGGGGCAAATTGCCATACTCTTTGATTAGCTCAATTTCACCACCTCCCGGTGGGTGTTTAAATCGGTGTTGTAGGAGGAGCAGAGTGTTATCGATACCTTGATGAATATTCACCCGCTTACGCTCTTTTTTCTCTAAGTTAGAGAAGTTTTTCAAGGAGAGCACAATCTCAGAGATCCGGTTAGCACCTTCTCGCATCGAACTGAGCAGTTTCGGGAAATCTTCGATGATAAAATCTAGCTCAATGTTGTTTAATTCTTCCGCAATCTCTGGGACTGGCTCAGGGTAGTGTTGTTGGTACAGTTGTAGTAAGTGCAACAGATCTTGGATATACTCACTTGCTGGGTAGATATTGCCATAGATGAAACTGATAGGATTGTTGATTTCGTGGGCAACTCCTGCTACCAAATGCCCTAAACTGGCCATGTTTTCTTGCTGTAATAACCTAGTTTGGGTATCTTGGAGTTTCTTCAAGGTTTTCTCCAATTGCTGAGCTTTTTCCCGTTCTTGCTGGCTTAGCTTCTGCAAAGCTGCCTCAGCCTGTTTGCGTTTAGTGATGTTTTTTGTGGTAATGGCGATGCCATCGGCAAGGGGAACAACCATGTGCTGAAGCCAAGCAGTGGTAACTTCTGGTGTCACAATACAGAATTCTTCTTCTAAGGCTTCTTTGGTCTCCACAACTTGGATATACTTATCGAAAAAACCGCCTGTGCGATAGATAGGGAGAAGTTCGCACAGTTGTTTACCAATTATGTCTGCTTTAGAGAGGGAAATTAGCTGTTCGCCACGAGAGTTGATATCGATGAAGGTGAAATCGACGATGTTTCCTGTTTCGTCTCGCAAACTCTGGAGGATAAAAAAGGCATCTAAACTCCCCTCTGCTGCGGCACGGTAGCGTACTTCACTTTCTAGCAAAGCTGCTTTGGCTTGCTGGAGTTCGGTAATATCAGTTTGAATACCAATATAGTGAGTCAACTTCCCAGATGCATCTCTTACTGGGGAAATAGACAGTTCATTCCAAAAGAGAGTATCGTCTTTGCGGTAGTTCCGTAAAGTAATATTACATTCTCGTTCTTCTTGAAGCGCTGTACGTAATCCTTCTAAAGCCGGTTGAGTTGTCTCGGTTCCTTGCAAGAAGCGGCAGTTTTTGCCGATGATTTCCTGGCTCGAATAACCAGTTATCTGCTCAAACCCTGGATTGACATAAATAACTGGTTGATCACTCTGGAGAGAATCAGTAATGATGATACCATTACTAGAAGCAGCGATCGCTCGGTCTAGCAGTCGCAAACGCTCTTCTGATTTTCTGCGATCACTAATATCGAGAGCTACCCCATCCACAATCACATTACCATTAACCAACCTCGAATAATAGGTACTATCTCGAACCCATTTCACCTCACCGGAAGTAGCAACAATCCGGTATTCATGATTACTCGGCTTGAGGGTTTTAACTGAAGTTCTTAAGGTTTCCTCAAAACCGGCTCTGTCTTCGGGATGAATCGCTTGTATGTACCGTTCCGGTTCAGCGATTATTTCCTGGGGAGCCAAGCCAGTAAGTTCACGTTCTCCCTCACTGATATAAAGGAAGGAAATCTTGCCATCAGCTTGAACTACACCTCGATAAACCGTACCAGGAATATTGGCCGCCATTGCTGCAAGTTGCTGCTGACTCTCACGCAGTGCTGATTCGGAACGCTTACGACCAATGAGGGAACTCAACTGGCTGGCAAGAGCACTGACTAGCTCAATCAAACGTTCTTCTGGTGAACTGGCTTCTCGTTTAAAGAAAACCAAAATTGCTAGTACTTGTTCATTGAAGATAATCGGAGCCCCGAAACAGGCTTTTAATCCTATTTCCCTGGCAAACTGGGAACGGAGAAAAACTTGGCAGGGTTCAACGGAAACATCTGGAAACCAATAAGGCTGCTTAGATAACCAAATTTGCCTAAGGATTCCCTTGTTAGTAGAATATCTTAACAGTTCGCTCTTACGCCTGAATTCCTCAAAACTTTCGTCCCTGGCATACCAACCTGAGCCATATTCGAGTACTGTAGTCTCTTCATTGGGAATCCAGACTTCACCAAAATCCCAACCAATTTTCTCACAAACTTGGCAGAGGGTAGCTTCTAGGGCAGAGTCAAAGTCAGAAGCTTCGTGAATGGCTTTGGTGGTGGTTAATAATAGTTGTAGCTGAGCATTTTGAGAGACAAGTTGCTGTTGTTGTTGTTCTAGTTGTTTTTGTTGCCTGTGAATAGTCAGTTGATTTTCGATTCTGGCTAAAACCTCTTGAACTTGAAAGGGCTTGCTGATATAATCTACTCCTCCAACCTCAAAGGCTTTGACCTTATCCCATACTTCCTCTAGGGCGCTCATAAAAATTACGGGGATATCCGCTGTCTGCTCGCTAGCCTTCAATCGCTGGCATACTTCATAGCCATCGAGCTTCGGCATCTTGATATCAAGTACAATTAGGTCTGGCTTGTTAAGGTCTACGGCATTTAAGGCAAGAGTCCCGTTAATTGCTTTTCTGACTTTATACCCCCGCTCACTCAACATCGTAGTCAACAAGCGCAGGTTTTCTGGTTGATCGTCAACCAACAAGATATCTGCAACAGAAAGCGATGGGAGATTGCTATTCATTTATCAATGGTTGAGTCGGCTCAATAATCAAGTAAACTAGAAGGTTGTCGCTCAAGTCTGCGAAGGCTAAGTTTTCTCCCAACCAAGTTAAAGTTGGTTTTGGTTGTTATTTGTCATTTGTCATTGGTCATTTGTAAGGGTTTGAGCAGTATTTACGTTTTGTAACATAGTTCGGTTTATTTCCACCTACCTACTTATTGTAGCGATATGTCTTTAATCCCCCCATCCAATACTGCTCGCTTATGAGAGTGTGGGGAGTATGGGAGGTGTGGGGAGAAAGAGGGAAAAAACA
>JAAHGR010000435.1 GCA_010672425.1 Symploca sp. SIO2E6 | reverse complement strand
TGGTGTTAATGGTATTTTCTTTGCTGCTTGTTTCTCGAATCTAGCTGTTGGCTTAGGAGGCTATCTCTGGAATCGTTTAGATTTTAGATTTTAGATTTTAAATTTTAGATCCCAATTCCCAATTCCCAATTCCCAATTCCCAATTCCCAATTCCCAATTCCCCACTCACAATACTCGCAAAGTATCAATTAAGACGAAAGCATCATCAAGATTCAAGGCAGCATGGATGCCGTCGATATCGGCATTTAAATCAACCAAGGCAGAAATCACTCCCGGTTGTAAGCCGGAAATAATCGTCTTGGCTCCCATGATTTCTACCATATCAATGATTTTTCTCAACTCGGTAAAATCAGTAAAATCGATGATTTCTACCCCTGAGAGATCAAGAATGACTCCACTAGCACCACTTGCATGTAATTTTTCTAATAAATCCTGACACAATTGTTGCAACAATTCTGGAGTTAAATCAACTTGAATTGAAGCAACCACACAATTCTGGGATATTTGCAAAGGTATATCTTGCTGATTTAATTGCATCATTTGCTATAACTACTCTATCCCCACAATTTTAAGATTTTGACGCTGAAAAGCTTTATTTAAAGCATCCATCATCGTGGAAGTCGTGTTGACTGTACCTACATCGATTCCCAATTGTACAATCGTTTGGGCGATCGCGGGAGAAAGTCCTGAAATAGTTGATTCACAGCCCATCAGTCGAGTCGCCTTGGTAATTTTGATCAAGTAGTTAGCCACCGCAGTATCAATGACTGCCACTCCACTAATGTCCAGGATAAATTCTTTAGCCTGAGTTTTCGCAATCATGCCTAGGACAGAGTTCATAATATCTTGAGACCGCTTAGAATCAACAATGCCAACCACCGGTAAGAGGAGAATTCCCTGCCAAATTTCTGTGACTGGGGTTGACATCTCCAGTAATGCCTTACTTTGTCCAGAAATTAACTCATTCATCATATAGGTGAACATTTCACAGACAATACCGGCATCTAAGTGCAACTGTTTAGCAATGGCATCAGACATCTTCATCTGTTCATTTTCTGCTAGGTTTTGTTTTTGCACCATGTCGCTAAACAGTTGGTCAAAAATGTTCATGCCAGCGAAAAAGACTGTCATCGATAAGCCAATTCTGGCATGAGTTTCCCCAATGATGCGCCGCTGTTTGACATAGTTTTCATTGATCTCACCAGTCATAAAATCTTGCCAGTATTTATGTTGTTTCTGGCGAACATGGTTGAGAATTCTTTGGTCTGAAAAAAATTGCTCATATTCTGGTTGAGTTTCCAGCCAATTGTACCAATTGCCTACGATTTCTTCTACTTGCGGCAACATCAAAGAGCCTGATTTTTTTATCAAAGTTAGATCTGTGTCATCTATTTTGTATAGTCCTTGCAAAACTTTGGCACTGCGATGATCCACAGCAGGAATATCGTAACTATTTTCTGATAAATTCATGAGTTAAATCCTCAATATGTTTGTTCTTAGTGTTCCTTGTTCCCTGCCATTGCTACCAGACTGTTTCAGACTTATTCAACAGACCCTAAATAGGGCTCTCTAAAAATTGTTTGATAAATCTGCGGATTTCTTTAATCTTAAATTTTCCGGCTAAAGCCTCAATTTTTTCAGCAAAGGGCAGATACTGTGCATCTATTTTTTTTAGCCTCTCAGTTTGCTCAATGAGGCTGTCAATGAGACCTTTCCTAGCTAAATCATACATCATGTTTAATTCCTCAATCGGGGGAGGTACAAATTCTTTGCTCTGAATGCCTTTTAATGAATCATTCACAAGTTCAGATTTTTGTCTTGACAATTGCTCGTTTTTGTGATAATTCCATGATAATCCCAAATAATTTTGAATTTTTTCGAGTAAATCTCTCCTGGAGAGGGGTTTAGGAAGAAAATCATTACAGCCTGCCTCCTGACTTAGCTTCTGATAAATATCAGACACAGTAGCAGAAGATGCTAGCAAAATCGTCTTGTCAAATTCTGGTAACTCCCGCAGACGGCGGGTTAGCTTAAAACCATTGATTACAGGCATTAATAGATCAATGATGATCAAATCTGGTTTAAACTCTTGAGCTTTTTTGAGAGCTTCTTTTCCATCAGCTGCTTCTCTAACTTCAAAGCCGATTGGTTCAAGTAAACTGACGACTACTGCACGATTTTCATAGTGGTCATCCACCACCAGAATTTTCTTCTTTTGACCCTGGTAGCCAATGATTTTCTTGGAGGATTTGACCGAGAGGGAATGAATCGATTTGTAAGCTGAAGGCACATCCAAGTCGAACCAAAAAATACTTCCTTCTCCCAAAGTACTTTGAACTTGGAGTTGAGTGCCCATCATGTTCAGGATATTTTGAGTAATAGTTAATCCTAAGCCAGTGCCTTGTGCTTTGTGTCGGCTTTCTCCTACTTGTTCAAAAGGCTCGAAAATCTGGTCTAGTTTGGCTGCTGCTATACCAATGCCAGTATCTTTGATTTGGAAGCGAATTTTTTTGTTGGTCATTTGTCCTTGGTCATTTGTCCTTGGCTCTTGAGGAATGACGTTGACTTTCAAGGTAACACTACCAGTATCAGTGAATTTGATCGCATTGCCTAGTAAGTTAATCAAAACTTGGCGTAGTCGTTTTTGATCGACCCAAACAACATTAGGTAATTGAGGAGATAGTTGATGGTCAAAGGTAAGATATTTGTCCTGGGCACGGATTTTACACATTTTAACAACCTCCAATAAGAATTGTGAAAAACGTATTTCTTGAGGAGCAATCTCCAATTTTCCCGCTTCGATTTTGGAGACGTCTAAAATATCGTTAATCAACGTGAGGAGGTGGTTAGCACAGCTGTTAATAATATCGATACCTTGTTGTTGTTGGAGAGTGAGATTGCTCGCCCTTTGCAGAGTTTGGGTATATCCAATAATGCCGTTGAGGGGGGTACGAAGTTCATGGCTCATATGGGCAAGAAATCCGCTTTTCGCCTGATTAGCTACTTCACTTTGCGCTGCTGCACTAACAGCAGCTTCCTTGGCTTTCTCTTGCTCTTCTAACAGATACTCGACTTGCTCCATGCGTTGTAAATCTCGTAGGTTCTGAGCTAGTTCCTCTGCTTGCTGTTTGGTTTGCCGTAGCAGTTCTGCTTGTTGTAGCGCAATACCTAACTGATTGCCAATCTGGGCCAACAAATTGGTGTCTTCTTCCTGCCAATAACGAGGTTGAGAATTTTGATAAACCACTAACAATCCCCAGAGTTTATCTCCCTGGGAAATGGGAACAAAAGTTTCATTATGTGGATATTTTCCTTTGAGATGAGTCTCGGATAAAATATCTGTTAACATAGTTTTGGGAAGGGTTAATCGACTCCAACTGTTGACAATAGAGTCAGCAACGAACTCACCACTCCAATCTGAATTAAAGCGATAGATGGCTACTCGCTCAACCCCTAGCAAATGCCTCACTTCCTGAGTCGTGGTTTGAAAAATAGTATCAATGTCTAGAGACTGACGAATATTTTCAATTGTTCTAGCTAAAGCCTGTTCCCTCTCAGTTGCTTTTTTAAGTTCATGAGCTTGAAGTTGGAGTTGCTTGAGAGATTCTGCTTGCTGTAGAGCAATGCCAAACTGTCCAGCAATTTGGGCTAGCAATTCAACCTCCTCTTTTTCCCAATGGCGTGGTGCTGAGTTTTGATAAGCAGCAAGCAATCCCCAGATTCGTTCCCCTTCTAAAATAGGAGCAATGGCATAAGCTTTTGCTTCCAATTCTTCTAACCAAGCAAGATAACAATCTGAATACCCAGCTTGATAAATATCATCAACAGCCAAGGTTTTTTGAGCAGTATATCGCTCCCCTTTCGTCTCTTGTAGATAAGTCTCTTCAATTACAGATTTAATCCCAACAACTGTAGTCCATCCTTCTGCTAATGCTTCTGCGACAAATTCACCACTCCAATCTGAATTGAAGCGATAAATCGCTACTCGCTCAGCTTTTAACAGTTGCTGAACTTCGTGAGTAGTAGTTTGAAAAATCTGGTCGATATCCAGAGATTGGCGAATCTTGTCAACTGTTGCCGCTAATAACTTTTGGCGTTCTGCCACTCGCTCTTTTTCAGCAGCTTCAGCAATTTTAGTGGCTTGGGTTTTTACCTGCTGCACATATTGGTCTTGCTGTAGTGCAATCCCTAATTGTTCAGCAATTTGGGTAAAAAACTCAATCTCGGAAGTTTTCCATTGACGAGGGCTATCACATTGATGAGCACAGAGCAATCCCCAAAGATTTTCCCCTAATAATAAGGGTACTACAATATTGGCACGAACTTTCAATCGCTCCAAAATCTCAACATAGTAACTTTCTAAATCTGCTTGGTAGATGTCAGCAATAGCCTGTATTTTGCCTTGCTGATACAGGGGAGCAAACCGTTTACTAAAGTAGTTAACGTTGATTTTTGCTGCAATCACCGAATCAAGTCCAGGAGCCAAATCCTCAAAGATAAATTTCCCTTCCCAATCCTGAGCCGGATCAAAGCGAAACACCACCACCCGATTCGTTTTAAGTAGTTGACGTACCTCAGTAACTGTAGTTTGAAAAATTGTCTCTAGATTGAGGGATTCGCGAATGCGAGTAATTACCCCAGTCAAAGCTTGTTGCTGTTGGGCTTGATATTGAGCTTGTGCGAAGAATCCAGCTTGCTGTACTGCAATACCAAAATGCTCTGCAATACGCTGGACAAAGGCAATTTCGTACTCCTTCCACCGTCGAGGTTGATCACATTGGTGAATACACAGCAACCCCCAAAGGTTTTGCTCCTGTAATACAGGAACTACCAAATTGGCACGGATTTGTAATTTGCCAAGTATTGCAGCATGACACTCACTTAACTCTCCAGCATAAATGTCAGTAATCGCTTGCACTTGACCTTGCTGATAAAGAAGGACAAATCTTTCCCCAAAACAATCATCATAGACTCGCTTGCTCAAAACCGCATTCCATTGAGCATCAACATCTTCAGCAACGAATTCCCCTTCCCAATTCTTTTCTGGATAGAAACGAAATACTGCAACTCTGTCTGCCTTCAGTAGCTGCCGTACCTCAGTTGCGGTTAAGTTCAAGATCGTTTGCAGATCAAGGGACTGGTGAATTTTACTGATTACATTAGCAAATGTTCGCTCCTGCCTGACCAATTGAGCCAATTTTACTGTTTGGGTCTGAGTTTTTTTGAGGTATTCTGCTTGCTGAAGAGCGACCCCAAAGTGTTCAGCAATTTGCTTGACAAACTCAACCTCCGTATCTTCCCACTGGCGGGGACTACTGCACTGGTGAATACAGAGTAACCCCCAAAGTTGTTGACCGAATAGTACAGGTACTACCAAATTGGCACGGACTTGAAATTGCACCAAAATCTCCCTATAGCAATCACTCAAACCCTCTTCATAAATATCTGCAACTGCCTGCACAATTCCCCGCTGGTATAGGGGAGCAAACCCTTCTCCGAAACAGTGATCACAGACTTGCTTAGCCAAAACTGAATCCCATTCAGAGACTCTATCCTCAGAAATGAACTCTCCTTCCCAATTCCTTTCTGGGTAAAAGCCAAAGATTGCTACTCTGTCTGCTTGGAGAAGTTCCCGTACTTCGGTGGCAGTCCTTTGGAAAATCTCACTCAGTTTCAGAGATTCTCGGATACGAGTAATAACACCAGCCAGTGCCTTTATTTGGGCTTCAGGAGAGGAAACAGGCACTGGCTCAGTCCTTGTCTGGTTATCTGATAACGCAGGCGGTGACTGGATATCAGTAGTTGGGGATTTTCTAGGCTCTAGAGTCATTGGTGGAGCTCAAGGAGTGTAATCTAGGAAACTTACTAAGTAGGTATAAAGGGAAAGAAGATTCATTCTTACCCACTTGATATATACATTTTTTAATATTGATTACTTTAAGCTTATCCCAAGATCCTCAATGGGAATAGGGAGCAGGGAATTGGGAATTGAGAATTGGGAACAGGGAACGAGAGCTTCTACCTACCACCTACCACCTAACACCTAACACCTAACACCTACCACCTAACTTATAATTGTTAAGGGTTTGTTACAGAATTGTTGTATAATTTTAAGTTGTGCTAATTAACCTCTGACCTTCAGTGGCAGTTTCCACCAAATCTCTATAGTTCTAGATTCCTTGCTATGAGTCTCCCTATTCGCAACGTCGCTATTATCGCCCACGTTGATCACGGCAAAACTACTCTCGTAGACGCTCTGCTCAAACAATCCGGTATCTTCCGAGAAGGACAAGAGGTTCCAGACTGTGTCATGGATTCCAATGATTTGGAACGGGAGCGGGGAATTACTATTCTCTCCAAAAACACTGCCGTTCACTACCAAGATACTTTAATCAATATTGTTGATACCCCGGGTCACGCCGACTTTGGTGGTGAAGTTGAGCGGGTATTGGGCATGGTTGACGGTTGCATCCTCATTGTCGATGCCAATGAAGGTCCAATGCCCCAAACCCGGTTTGTACTCAAAAAAGCCCTAGAAAAAGGACTGCGTCCCATTGTTGTCGTCAATAAAATCGACCGACCCCAAGCGCAACCCTACAGTGCTGTGGATAAAGTCCTAGACTTGTTTCTCGAATTAGGTGCAGACGATGACCAGTGTGAGTTTCCTTACCTATTTGCCTCCGGGTTAGAAGGCTACGCCAAAGAAGATTTGGATGTAGAAGGTGTGGATATGCAACCTTTGTTTGAAGCAATTATCCACCAAGTACCACCACCAGTAGGAGACCCGACCAAACCCCTACAACTACAAGTAACTACCCTCGACTATTCCGAATATCTTGGTCGCATTGTTATGGATGCGGCCAATAACAATGCGACCAAGATATTCGGAATAGTCGAGGGTAGTTACTTGTAGTTGTA
>JAAHGR010000434.1 GCA_010672425.1 Symploca sp. SIO2E6 | reverse complement strand
CCTACTTAGGGTCTGCTGCATAAGTCTGAAGGCGCTGTATAGTATAGCTTTCAAGCATTTCTTGGCTCTGATAAGTGCAAGGTTTTTGAGCCCGTCGATACAATTTCCTTGCACTATAGTAGGGTAACACCTGATTAAATCAAAAATGTTCGGGGTTAAAATCTCGGTAGTTGCGCCCGGACAAATTACCCGAAAGCCTTATGCAACAAGCGACTCTTAACTTATTACTTATTACTTATTACTTATTACTTATTACTTATTACTTATTCAGAAAACCCTACTTATTGCTGAGGTAATTGAGCATAACAGATACAGAAGAGCAGAGATTTTGAGTAGTGCGAGCGTCTCGCTCGCTATCCGTCAAAGGCAAGCAACTTGTCTCCCCATTCCAACTAACCAACAAGCAAATCCTCTTCTGGATATTTAACCTGACTAGGGCGGGAGTCTCCTAATAAAGATGCCATCAGTAACCAAATACCCACCCGTCCAATATACATAGTTACGATTAAAATCAACTGTGCCCATTGAGAAACAGTTGCAGTGATACCTGTAGAAAGACCTACAGTAGCAAATGCGGAGACAACTTCAAAGAATAGTTGAATGAAATCTAAATCGGGGTCGGTGATGGCAATTAAAGTTGTTGCTACTATTACTGTAGTGAGGGAACCAAATAGTACTCCCACCGCTTTGAGTATCAGAGAGATGGGAACCTGGCGCTGATACAAATTTACTTCTTCCTTGCCTTGCAAAATCGCCTTGGTACAACTAGCAATAATCCGCGCTGTTGTGGTTTTGATACCACCACCAGTGCCTCCTGGACTAGCTCCAATAAACATTAAGGCAATGGTGAGAAATAAGCCAGCAGTGGTCATTGCCCCAATATCGATGCTATTAAAGCCAGCGGTTCTGGTAGTCACTGACTGAAACCAAGCTAGTAGCAATTGCTCAGATAAGTTTAAGGATTTAAGGGTTGCCAGATTATTGCCTTCTACAAAGACAAAGGCAATGGTTCCCAGGATTAATAGGATAATAGTTGTACTAGTCGCTACTTTAAAATTCAGGGAAAAGACCATCTTTTCTCGTTTATTCCCCAGAAAGTCTCGCAACCATAAGTACATTTCCACAATCACCTGTTGTCCAATGCCCCCCAAGATAACTAGTCCAGTGATAATTAGATTTAAGGGTAGGTGGGTTTGATAGTCCATTAGACTATTGGCAAATAAACTAAAACCAGCATTGTTCCAAGCACTGATACTATGGAAAATGGCCAACCAAAGACCCCGATCCCAGCCATAATCCGGGACAAAAACCAGTAACAGGAGAAAAATGCCAGTAATTTCACAAATCAGCGCAGTGGCGATGATGGAATTGATCATCGAAGTGCTGTCTTGTAAACCCGGTCGATCAAAGGCTTGCTGAATGGCGACCTTATGCCTTAAATTAAACTTGCGCTTCACTAGTAGCAGGAGAAAAGTGGTTGTCGCCATGTAGCCTAATCCTCCAATCTGAATTAGGGCGAGGACAAAAAATTGGCCTAAACCAGAAAAATAACTGCCGGTATCGACAACAACTAAACCAGTAACACAAACGGCAGAGGTAGCAGTGAATAGAGCGACAATTGGGTCATTCCAGGCCCCGGTACTAGTAGAGAAGGGCATCATCAGCAGGAGAGTGCCTACAGCAATTACAATCAGAAATCCGAGGCAAATGCTTCGTGAAATGGTCATTGGGAATGGGGAATGGGGAATGGGGAATGGGGAATTGGGAATGGGGAATTGGGATGGTTATATTATTGCTCCATTGCCTAGCTACACAATATTGTCGTCTGATTGACACACCGGCGTCACATGGCTTTATTAGTATGAATAGTAACAGATTCGTCTGTTCATCCTCACACTACTGAATCTTGCTCTCTTGCTCAATAGGCGAGAGAGCATTTTTTTGTAAGTTTAGTGTAATATCAAGTTCGGATAAATAGTTAGGGCTTGCTGTATAAGTGTGTAAGCTATACCAGACAATGGTTTCAAGCATTCTTTTCCTTCATAAGTGCAAGGTTTTTGCATCTGTTGGCTCAAAAACCTTGCAGTTGAGCGGGGAAATCCTTGGGTAACCTTGGGGGGGCAAATGCCCAAAACTAGGATAAATGCTTCATTCGGTCTTACTCATTACTCATTACTCATTACTCATTACTTCCTGAAGCAAACCCTAGTTATAATTCCCTTATACCTCGCAACCTTCTTTCTTCCCTTGGAGCCTTGGAGCCTTCTGCCTTATGATCACCAAGGTGTAAGTGATCAACCGAACATGATATAAGTATTCTACCGAACTTGATATTACTTATAAGCGATCGCTATTCCGCAAGGTTATCGAGGGGGCGGGTTTTGTATTCGAGTTATCGTTGATGTGGCTATCATATCCCTAAACCCGCCCCTACGAGTTTACATAATTTCAATCCCAATTCCCAATTCCCAATTCCCAATTCCCAATTCCCAATTCCCAATTCCCAATTCCCAATTCCCAATTCCCCATTAACCGTACCACAAAGATTCTACTGTCTCGATTACCCCCTGTTGCCAATTCCTCTGGCTCGATTTCCCTAACACTGTGACATGACCCAATTTTCTTCCTGGGCGAGATTGAGATTTACCATACCAATGGACAAAACTATGGGGTAAGTTGGCTAGCTTTTGCCGTTTTTCCCAGTAGTTATCCTGGGAATGTTCGTAACCTAAAAGATTGACCATTACTGCACCTGTACAATGCATGGTTGGACTACCCAAAGGTAAGCCAACAACTGCTCGCAGTTGCTGTTCAAACTGAGAAGTTTCACAGGCATCAAGAGTGTAATGTCCAGAATTGTGGGTGCGAGGGGAGACTTCGTTAACTAATACCTTCCCACTGGTAGTCAGAAATAATTCGATACCGAAGACGCCTACTACTTGTAGACTCTGCAACAGAGTAGTCGCGATCGCTTCAATCTCTGCTATAGTAGTCGAACTAATGTCGGCAGGTACGATGACTCGACGGCAAACCTGTTCTTCCTGTTGGGTTTCTACTACTGGGTAAACTACCACGTCTCCAGTAAGGGAACGGGCGGCAATTACGGCTAACTCCCGTTCAAAACCGACAAATTCTTCTAGCATGACAGGCTGATATTCTAGCTGTTGCCAAGCTGAATCTAAGCTAGGACGATCCTGAATCATCAAAGTACCTTTGCCGTCATAGCCTTGGCGTCGCACTTTGAGGACTAGGGGAAACTCTAATTCATTGAGGTTAATCGATTGTCCTGATGCTCCTAGACTGATAAAATCCGGTTGAGGTAAGCCAATCTCCTGAAGATAGCAGCGTTGTTGATACTTATCCAACAGAGGTGCTAAAGCCGCCAAGCTAGGATGAAAACAGACACCTTGCTCTGCCAAGGGCGTTAAGGCTTCCAGATTAATGAATTCGTTTTCAAATGTGATCACATCACACAGAGTTGCTAGTTTAGCAGTAGCAGCAGCGTCATCAATAGAGGCAAAGATACTTTGAGAAGCGATCGCAACAGCTGGATCACTAGCATAGGGGGTTTGAACTACCAGTTCAATACCCAAAGACTTAGCCACAGCTGCCATCATCCCAGCTAACTGTCCTCCACCAATAACACCAACCCGCTTATTCTTGTCGGGGATTGGGGAGTGTAAATTTTCATAATGCATGGTTTGCGCGACAGCTCCCGGAGTCTAAACGGCTAAATATTCAGTCTTGGAGTTGTTATATCATTGAATCTGGAGATTTGACTTTTTTTCTATGTATTCTAGATCGAAGCTCCTGTCAATAGGTTTACTTACCAGCACTCTATTGTGTATCTTAACTGAGGGTACCGACTTAGCGATCGCTGGAACTTGTGTTGCTGGTTCAAGTTGTGCTCCACCTCCGATACAATTTATACCGGGACAAAGGATTACGATTGAAGTAGTCAACCTCACGCGGGGGGTGATTCAGCTGCAACAGATGCCTGTTACTGACGCTCTGACTATCAGTCCCGGACAAGTGCGAACCCTTTTTAGGGGAAGTACCCTAGATCCGAATTTTTCCGTGATCTTCTGGGATACGATGGGGCTGGCTCTAAAAGCAGATATTATTAAGCTAGGAGCAAAAAACCTAAGGATCGAATTACGTCCCGGTGGTCGTCCTCCAGGAAATCGGGCTGTATATCTCAATGACGACGGTCGCGTTAAATTATTATAAGAGATATCAGCTATTAGCTTTCAGCTTTGCTACGGGAACTCCAAGAAATAAATTATGCCAATTTTTGGACTTATCTTACTCCCCCATCTTCCCCAGCTCCCCCATCTCCCCCAGCTATGTTAAACCCTAGCAAGATTCTCATCGATACTTTTGTGCCAGCAATCAAAGCCGGGTATAACTCAGCTTATGGAGGTCTGAATCCAGATTATGCCGATATCATTGGCTGGGCAGGAAACATGGCCTTGGAAAACATTGCCAATAGTAACGCCCTGTATCATAACGTAGAGCATACCATCTTTGTCACTTTAGTTGGTCAAGAAATCTTGCGTGGTAAACATATTCGTGAGGGTCGAGTATTTCCTAGAGATTGGCTACATTTCATCATTTCTTTGGTCTGTCATGATATTGGCTATGTTAAGGGAGTCTGTCGCCAAGATAATATCCCCTCTAGGATCTACGCTACAGGCAAGGATAACCGCACGCTAACTCTACCTCTTGGTGCTACAGATGCCAGTCTCACTGCCTATCATGTTGACCGAGGCAAACTGTTCATTGAGGAGAGATTTGGTGGTCATAAACTGATTGATGCTGAAATCATCAAGCAAAATATTGAGCTGACCCGGTTTCCTGTACCTTTGGATAGCGATCACCAAGATACGGTGTATTATCCAGGTTTAGTGAGAGCTGCTGATTTGATTGGTCAACTTAGCGACCCACGCTATTTAGAAAAAATACCTGCTTTATTCTACGAGTTTGAAGAGACTGGTGTCAATAAGAACTTAGGCTATCGTCATCCAGATGATGTCAGGCAAAATTACCCCAAGTTTTATTGGAAAACTATCTATCCTTACATCAAAAATGCTTTAGAGCATCTCAAGTTAACCCAAGAAGGGAAGCAAATCATCGCCAATCTCTACGCTCATGTATTTGAAGTGGAACATGAATCTCAATCAAGACCAACTGTACTGGTTTGACATTCCCCAGCCTCAGCTGGTAATTTTATTTAAAATGGGTAAGGTATGCGCTTATATATAAAGGAATTTTAGCGAGCGCGATCGCCTATGACACCAGTGTAGCTGATCACCAACTCAAAACCCGTCCTCGAAATCTCTCCCATACATGACGATTAAAGGGTCTTTTGATAAATTTTCCAGCTTAAAGGTTAAATTTTATCCTCTAGCATTTTATACTATAAACTTGATATTCAAATGACTTAAATGCTAGGAGTTAAAGAAACTGTTAATGGAGAAATAGAAGTATACAAAGCTTTACCAGATGGCTCAGGTTATGCTCAAATCACTGACTTGGATAGATTGGAGGAACGTATTGAAGGCGTGTTTCAAATCGCTGAACATAAAGCCAGTTCAAAGGTATCAATACTAGACAGGAAAGATTTGGATGAAGTGATAGACAAATTTTTTCAAAGAGATGCAAGCAACGAAAACTTACGCTTAAAAACTGTTTTTACGATACAAAATGTTATTGATGAAATAAACACCAAGGTTTCAGGTAAGCAGAAAAAAGCATTTTTCAAAGCAAGACGAAAATATATTCAATCTCTAGTCAATAAAGCAAAAGCTATTGGTGCAGCCAAAGCAGATGTAGAAGCAGGAGGTGCAAATGTTATTATAAGGTTAAATAGCAACTACGCTGGTCTAGCAACAGATAAAGATCCTGCATCCATAAAATTTAAGCTAACTACTGTCAGGGTTATAGTTTTTCGTAATGTCGAAGAAGGGGATAAGGATAAAATGATTCCCATTAGCGAACATACTGAAAAAACGATAGAATTATTTATAAGCTTGGCTCAGTCAGAGATCGAGCGAGACTATGGAGAACTTGGAATCACTATTGAATTTCAAAGAACAATCAAATAACTCAGGAAAATAGTAAGATTATGTCTAGTAGTGAATTAACTTTACAAATTGACTATACAAAAGAAAAGTTTAATCTAGTTTATACACTTCATTCTCTATCAACCTTTGCAACTTTAGCAGGCGGACTAGATAGAGATATTATTGCACCAATAGTTCCCAATTGGTCTCAACAGGTAGATCAAGTTTTAGTAGCTTCAGATGCTTTAGCCCAAGTTCAGGCAAGATTAGACAAAAGCTTAGATTTGAGAGTCCATTTCTATTTTCCTCAAAGTGAGGAACTCATTAGCCTTTTAGCTAAAGCCTACAAGACATCAGAAGCTGAAGTAAAAACCTATACTACTCCTAACAAAGTTCTCCTAGGATATGGAAACATTAATATTTGGCGAGAGGGAGAAAAAGTATACCTGATAATATTACCAGATCTAGCTAATTTAAGTCAAGCAATAATGAACTCATCTACTGTTCGTTCTTATCTAGTAGATTTTTGCCACTCTACAGGAGCGGTTAAAGCTTGCTGGGAAGATGATTGTGACGAAGCAATTATCCAGCAAATATGGCCAAATATAGCAAAAGAAAGTAGCGATCGCACAATACTTCTAGAACCCCGACTTCTTCAAGAAGTTGGGGTTCTGAGCAGCGGCAGAAGCACAGGAGAGGATTATTCAGATTGGTAATATTAGTGAATTGACACTCCCACGGCTGGAAGCGCGTGGGATTCTTGCTTCATCCAGCCAACTTAAATTAGAGGAGTTTCCCCACCTAAGCAGAGGTTGTTCTGTCCACAAGCTTGAGATTCCGTATGCCCTACGGT
>JAAHGR010000433.1 GCA_010672425.1 Symploca sp. SIO2E6 | reverse complement strand
GTTGGTTGTTGGTTGTTGGTTGTTGGTTGTTGGTTGTTGGTTGTTGGTTGTTGGTTGTCTTCATTCTCGAATCAAAAACCACTTGCTTGGGTTGTTGGGGATTGCGGACACCCTCACGCCACCGCTTCTCCCACCAGTAGACACGGTTGAGATCATATTCCCCATTGGGCATTTTTTGAAAGAAATGGACAGTTTGGGGGTAGTAGGGAGCTAATGCCTCGAAAATTGACTGCTTGGATAAATCAACAACAGGTGGTTCAGGATATTGATAGGGAAATTGACGGCGCAGACTAGCTTGGAGTTGCTGCAGAATTTGACCCTCACCAGTAATGGCTCTACTTGCCCAACGAAAGGCTTTGAGGTAAGTTGTTCGCTGCACTGACCAAACAAAAATCGAAATTTCCGGAATCAATGGAGCATCTGCTGTAGAGTTTTGATGCTTGCTACTTGCAGGCTCAAATTTTAGGCGGATACCGTCAGGAGTGATTATTTTCTCCCCTAGTTCCTGCTGCCATTCCTGTTTTAACCAGGTACGGACAGCATTGGTATCCGGAGTAGGGATTTCTACGTAGAGAAGTTCGTTCATCTTTGTAGTCTCATTTGGTGATTAATACTGAGGTCTTGGAGCTGAAAATACGTTAGACTTCCTGGTACAGATTTTATTTAAAAAATGCAACATAACTTTACAAAGTTTTCATTTTAATTTAAGTTACGGGTGCCATTGTTAACTAGCCATGAATTATCCCATCCCAGCTAACCCTCAAGAAATTGTGAACCTACATCAAAAACCTGTCAATGAAGAATTAGTAGCAACAGCAATTGCTGGAGTCATTCAGATTGCTCGCCAACAGGGACAGTCTCTAGAAGATTTAACCGCCGAAGTGCTAGCAGACGATAGTTTGCTCGATTACTCACAAAGACGCTGGCTGAGTGAGATTGTAACGGATGCTTGGGAAAGTCTCTCGATTCTTGAGTTCTGACTTGTAAGTGGGGAATGGGGAATTGGGAACGGGGAATTGGGAACGGGGAATTGGGAATTGGGAATTGGGAATTGGGAATTGGGAATTGGGAATAGTCTACTTTCATCCTCTGGTAGTGAATTTTTTTCATCGGAACTGCCTTGCAGCCTCCTGCCTCGGAGCCTTCTACCTCCTGCCTCCTGCCTCCTGCCTCCTGCCTTGCAGCCTCCTGCCTCCTGCCTCCTGCCTCCTGCCTCGGAGCCTTCTATTTGCTGCTATACTGCCCTAATGATTAATACAACAACGCCAGCACCGAAATTATCGGTAAAATCCACCCGCAAATTAGAGCAGACTGAAGAATTCGAGCAGTTGGAGCTTTTTGAGTGGACTCTCAAAGATCCTGCCTTGGAGTCCCGTAATATTCCTGGTTCTCAGGTACGCCGCAGAAATGGTTTAATTAGTCTTACTGATATGTGGCGAGTCTCCGGCAGCGCTAAAAGTAGAGCTCCTTCCCCCTGGCTCCGACAACAGCAAACTCGACTACTGGTTAAGTCCTTACAAAGTCAATTTTTGGGCGAAATTGCTTACTCGAAACGAGGCAAGAATGGTGGGACATTTGCGATTGATGAGTTGGCGTTCAAATATTGGGAGTATCTCAATTCAGGACATAGAGTCCGGTTAACAGAGAAATCAGTGCAAAAGCGATTAGCGAAAATCTTAGGTCAAGTTCAGCGTGAGGTACAAACTTTAGCTGGGAATATTGATCTGTTAACAGAGCGGGAACTAATCGAAGTGAAATCTATCAAAAGTTGGAAATTTGCTGTGGGACAAGTCTTAATTTACGGACAGTCTTACCCCAATCATCAAAAGCGGATTCACCTTTTTGGTGAGGCTACACCAGATTTTCTGAGTATGATTCGCTCTTACTGCACTCCCTTAGATATTGAAGTAACCTGGGAAGTCTAGTATTGTGTTCAATTTGAATTGACGGATTGAGGTAGACACCCAAACACACAGAGAGAGTTTATCTATCATTTGATAAATGTAGGTTGGGTCTCGTTGCCTCGACCCAACACAGCCCCCTGAGAGTTGTTGGGTTACGAAGAAAGCTACACCCAACCTACTTATCTAAAATAATGGAATACATGTAGTGCGAGCATCTTGCTCGCGCTTAGGTAAAAAGCGAGCAAGATGCTCGCACTACCTAAAATTTCACTTCAATTCAGGACATGATGAGTCATCGTCTCAAATACCAATGGATATTGTGGAACAGACTTCCTAGTTTCGCCTCTCAGGGTTTCGCTGTATTGATGAGTTTTGTTTTTTTTTCCGATGTAGGGATAGGTATTGTCAGAGCAAGTGAGGCTAATGGTAGTACAGCAGTGCAGATGGCACAACAGACAGATGATGCTTCTACTGAACCTAATCGCGCTGCGGCTGAACAAGTCTTTTACAAGGGAATGCAGCTATATTGGCAAGGAACAGCAGAATCTCTGCGACAGGCAATTAGCAAATGGGAAGAAGCACTTCCGCTTTGGCGTGTTGTGGGGGACAAGAAATGGGAAGCTCGTACTCTCAATAATATTGGCTTAGTCTGGGAGCATCCCATTTTGGCGAGTTGTCTCATTTAATAGGGCTGAAATCCTTGCCATGTCGTTCTTTTGCTAATGTTTTTTCCAAAATGGGATGCTCCCCTTAGTCTACTCCTCATTAGGAGAAAAGCAAAAAGCCTTGGAATTCTTCAACCAAGCTTTGCCTCTAAGACGGGCGGTAGGGGATCGACGTGGAGAAGCTACTACTCTCAATAATCTTGGCAGAGTCTACGACTCACTGGGAGAAAAGCAGAAAGCCTTGGAATTCTACAACCAAGCTTTGTCCCTATCTCAGGCAGTAGGGGATCGGGGTGGGGAAGCTACTACTCTCAATAATCTTGGCAGAGTCTACAACTCATTAGGAGAAAAGCAGAAAGCCTTGGAATTCTACAACCAAGCTTTGTCCCTATCTCAGGCAGTGGGGGATCGGGGTGGGGAAGCTACTACTCTCAATAATCTTGGCGCTGTCTACAACTCATTAGGAGAAAAGCAGAAAACCTTGGAATTCTACAACCAAGCTTTGCCCATATTACGGGCGGTGGGGAATCGAGGAGGGGAAGCCGCTACTCTCAATAATATCGCCTTCTTACAACGCAGCCAAGGTAACCAGAAAGAAGCCTCAACCCTGATAGATAGTTCCATCACCATTATTGAAGATCTCCGCACCAAAATTGGCTCCCAAGAACTCCGCACCTCCTACTTCGCCACTGTCCAAAACTACTACGAACTCTAGATCGACCTACTGATGCAACTGCATCAACAAAACCCAAATCAAGGATACGATGCCACCGCCCTCCACGCCAGTGAACGCTCCCGCGCTCGTAGTCTGTTGGAACTCCTCACTGAAGCTAATGCTGATATTCGCCAGGGTGTAGAACCCCAACTAGTTGAACAAGAGCGCACCCTACAACAGCAACTTGATGCCATTGAAAAACGCCGGGTTGAACTATTCAGTGGCAACTATACTGAAGAACAAGCTACAGCAATTGAACAAGAAAGGGAGCAACTGTTATCCCAATACCGAGATATCCAAACAAAAATCCGCACTGCCAGTCCCCGTTATGCGGCTCTGACTCAACCTGAACCTCTCACTCTCGCAGAAATTCAGCAGCAGGTTTTAGATGAAGATACCCTACTATTACAGTACTCCCTAGGTTCTGAACGTAGTTACAGCAGTTTTCGCTGTTATGTGGTACACCTTTATCCCCCCAACCCCCCTTAGAAAGGGGGGCAGTAAAAGTCCCCCTTTCTAAGGGGGATTTAGGGGGATTTTTCTTACTGTACCTCATAACATCGCAAAGCGCTGTATCTCTGGGCAGTTAGTAAAAATAGTTATGAATTACCTCCAAGAGCAGAAATCGAAGCCGCAGCCAAGCAGTTTTATCAATTACTCAAAACTCCCGGCTTTCAACTAGAACTCAGATCTTGCACTAATCCCGATAATCCACTATTCAATGAACAAGGCAATTCCCAAAACGGCTTCCTACGCCTCCACGATGTGTTTAACCTTAACCTTCCTGCTGAACTAGTGGTGCTGAGTGCCTGTCAAACGGGATTAGGTCAGGAGGTAAAAGGAGAAGGACTAGTGGGGTTGACAAGAGGTTTCATGTATGCTGGTTCGCAACGAGTGTTGGTAAGTCTGTGGAATGTTAGTGATACTGCTACAGCAGAGATGATGAAGCGATTCTACCGCAATATGTTGCAGGAAGGTTTATCGGCTACAGCAGCTTTGAGAGCAGCACAGTTGGAAATGCAACAAGAGACTCAGTGGAAGGCTCCCTATTATTGGGCAGCTTTTACGCTTCAAGGAGAGTGGAGAATGGGGATTCCAGGCTCCGGTAAATTAGTTTGACAAATTCACAAAAATGTGTATATGCGACATTAAGCGATCGCCCAATCTAGCGATCGCCCAATCTGGAGCTGTTTTTAAAATTGGTGAAATACACGCTTATATAGCGTATGGCAATTTTTGCTAACCACTAGACAAAATGGGCGAACGGTGAGTTGTTACTTGTTACTTATTCAGCAGACCCTACTTATCACAATCCCCGTCGCATTATCCGTTCTGCAAGTTTTGGCATGAGACGCCCAAGCAAAAACAGCAATTTGGTTTTCCCAATCCGCATTTACCTTCTATATTGAAGATTGAAGATTTTAGATTTACCCCATAAATAAATTTAGGGTCTTGTGACCATTTTAATTCTTCAATTCTTTAATCTAAAATCTAAAATCTATTTTGTCAATGACAATTACTGACAAATTCAGTAATATACCTAGCAACTAAAGCGGGTAAATACTCTGGTAAGTTACTCCCTCCATGGCTAATCATCTGTAGCTGTGCTTTTGGGCTATGGCTAGCATAAATTTGAGAGCGGGAGATCGCTTCGGAATGATCTTTTTTACCTTGTAAAATCAAAGTTGGTAATTGCAGAGAGTCGAGTCTTTCTTGCAGTAATTCTGCTTGAATTTCTGACCAGCGTCGTTGGAACAATAATTTACAAGCAGTAGGTGAACTGAGCAACTGCCGCCGTTTTTGCAGAATTTCCTCGATCAGTTTGTCACGTCTCAAGATCTTAGCTAAGGGAAGAAGCGATCGCAAAACACCATAGGCTATTGGTAGGCGTCCCACTAACCACCGTGACCATCGCCAACTGCTTTGCTGTCCCTCTAGAAGAACACCTTCTGGTGCAATTAAAACTAAACCATGAACCTGTTCCCAATATTGGAGAACGTAACTAGCCGCAATCCAACCTCCTAGGGAGTGACCAATCAAATATACTGGTTGTAAGCGTAAGGCTTCTAAGTATTTGAATAAACACTCAACTTCTAACTGGATTGAGTAGTGGATCTTCTGAGGTTGCTCTGATTCACCAAATCCTAGTAAATCAAGAGCAAAGCAGTGGTAATCTTGATTCAAGTGCTCAATAACCGATAACCATTGACTGCTGTCACTCCAAGAGCCATGCAGAAATACCAGAATCGGCCCTTGACCAACTTCTCGCCAGAAAATTTGTCCTGATGGCAACTTAATTCGAGAATTACGTAGAGGTAAATCCATTTCTAATTTTAGATTTTAGATTTTAGATTTTAGATTTTAGATTTTAGAATTGAATCAATTCAGTAATCGCTCACTCTTTCCCTCCCCACCTCCCTATCTCCCCATCTCTCTATCTCACCGTAACCGAGAACTCAAGCAACAATTGTTTTACCATCAAAATAATCTTGTAACTGAAATTTATGATCGTGACTCAAGTCTTCCCGATGAATAGCTGAGGGATGAAAAGCTTGGACATCCTTGATCTCCAGAATATCCTGTACTTGCATTGTTCCTTTAACCTTGGCTTCTACCACAATACAAATCGAATGAAGTCTAGGATCGCGATCCGGTGCTGAGTAAACCCCAACCAACCGACAAATCTCTAGTAATTCCAGTCCCGTTTCCTCTGCCAACTCCCGCCGCACTGTCGTTGGGATATCTTGACCCCAGTCCACCATACCTCCTGGTAATGCCCACTTACCGTTGTCGCGACGCTTGATTAGCACAATTCTCCCATCTGGCAAAATGGGGATGATACTTGTACCGGTGACCGGATGTCGGAAGATAATTCCCAGTACAGTTTGTACAAATTGCCAACTCTGACCCATTCTTGATAAGAAACCCATAGAGGCTGTGAATTCGGTTGCTGATTGACTGCTATGATAGACTTTACGAATGCAAGTTCGGCAAAGTCAATGATTGAACAAGCAAATTTTGCTCTAATTCAACTTATGTTTACTTTTCTTAACATAGTTGCTGTTTTTCATACCAAACCTACTGGCGCGGCACAGCTAAAACTAGATTAATGAGCAGTTAGGGGGGCTTTTTGTGCTAAAGTTGAAATTGGCGGTAAAGCGCTTCCTATAAATACGAAGTAGGTCAAGCGGACAACTCCTGATCCGGAACCCTGGTAGTATAAATCCTAAATCTTGCACAAATGTGGGAGTCGTAGTAAGAGCTTCGTTAAATCTCGCGTCAAACACCGTCGGGCAGTCGGTGTATGCTTGTGGAGGGTGAAGTCGCTGGACTCCCGTTGAAGCAAGAATCCTCGTACAATTATGGTCGAGGGGTGTCAATGTTGGTTATCAAGAGGTAAACATGGCAAAGCGCCGCAATCTCAAAAAGGAAAAGGCGCAGCGTAATCAAGCTTATGCTCGTAAGTTTCGTCAAAGAAAAAATACAGGTCGTTTCTCTAGGAACCGGCGGTATGGCAACAGACCTCCGAAGGAGGGTAGCAGTTCTCGAACAGATGACACAAATTCTGATTATTCAGAACAGACTAAGGCTGAAGAATGAAAATTCAAGTAGCTGGTAAATGTTATCTAAAGGTTGGACACCTTTACCCACTGTCTAACC
>JAAHGR010000432.1 GCA_010672425.1 Symploca sp. SIO2E6 | reverse complement strand
AATTGGGAATTGGGAATTGGGAATTGGGAATTGGGAATTGGGAATTGGGAATTGGGAATTGGGAATTGGGAATTGGGAATTGGGAATTGGGAATTGGGAATTGGGAATTGGGAATTGGGAATTGGTGTCATTCTAGGGAGCAAGATGCTCCCACTACTAAAATTCTGTGCAACGTTACTGGACCGACGCTCTAGGCAGAACCGCTAACATATCCCTGGCAGCTTGAACCAACAAGCTATCAAGCCTATAAAACTGAGCAGGATTGAGTAGAGCCTGGACTTCCGCCACAGCCCCTGGTTCCAAGGTTGCTTGCTCATGGAATTGGTGTTCTAAGACAGTTAGATGTTGCCGCTCAATCCTGAGCCGCTTCGCAATTGCCTGCAAATACCTCTGCTCACGGTAATCTACTTTGTTATTGGCAGCTGACATTTGATAACAAAAGCCGAGTAATAACAGTCTTTCTGGTTGTGAGAGGGAAGCTGTCAGGGTTAGCAACTGATGAGTTTTAGCATAAACCTGATTTTTGATCACTCCTCTAAACAGCAAATGAGTCAACCGACGCATATTAGTCTCTAAGGGGATGCATTGCTCAAGGGTTGCCTGTAGCCATTGCTTCTCTTCAGTTTCCACCATGCCATCAGCATAAACCAAACCTAGCAAAACTGTTACCAGAGCTGCTATAAATACCATAGTAGGAGTGAGGTCTTGGGGGCGGAGTTGCTCTCCAGTAATGCTTGACAGAAGCTGCACTGATTCAGAGCCAACTAGTGAAGTATCCATATTTCTAACTCTGTGAGCCAGTGGTTTTTTTCGTATACTAGTGCAGCGCGGCGGAAATAACCCAAAGCGTGAAACAAGCACAAAACTTGCTTCCGTTCTAACCTTTATTCCCTCGGAGCCTCCTGCCCCCTGCGTTCTTGCACTAGCTTTAGGTTGTGCTACTATTACTTCCTATGTCAGACCTCTATTCTATACAATTTGAAGATTCAGCCGCATCCAATGCCCTGAAAAATTTCAAGTTTAGCTCCCTAGAAGACTATGAAGCTAGACTGGCTCTGTTCAACCTATCAGTCTTGGCAGATTATGACCAATTAGTTTGCCTGCCATCCCTTAGCAATATTGACAAACACTGGTATCAGATCGAAACTGCCAAAAAGGTAATCAAACAGTTTGGAGGTAGAGCACTCCTCTCCGATGAAGTAGGACTGGGGAAAACCGTCGAAGCTGGGATGATTTGCAAGGAGTATTTTGCCAGAGGTCAAATTAAATCTCTTCTAGTCCTAGTTCCTGCTAGCCTTGTCTCTCAATGGCAGTTGGAGTTATCAGAAAAATTTGGTATCAGTACCGTCACTACTGATGGGAGGCAACTTCCCCCTGACGAATTTTGGCTGGCTCACGAGTGCATTGTCGCTTCCATCAATACCGCCAAACATTCTAGCCACTTCTCCCATGTTACCTCTCGCTCCTGGGATATGGTTGTGGTCGATGAAGCGCACCACCTGAAAAACCGACGCACCCTCAACTGGAAGCTAGTCAACGCTATCCAGAAGCGATTTATCTTGATGCTCACGGCTACTCCCGTCCAAAATCACCTGATAGAACTGTTCAATCTCTTAACCCTGCTCAAACCGGGACTATTGAAAACCGAGGCTCAGTTCAAGCGTTCCTACGTTGCCTCATCTGATGGAAGAATACCCAAAAACTCCGAGAAATTACGACAGCTGATGCGGGAAGTGATGGTTAGGAATACCCGTTCCGTTGTCGATGTCAAACTACCCAAACGTTTTGCTTCCACCATTACCGTCGAGCCAACGGCATCAGAGCAAGACTTATATCAAGCGATTAATGACTATCTACGCCAGAATCAATCCACCAAAGGCATTGATAAACTAACCCGCAATACTTTGCTGATGCGAGCCGGTTCTAGTCCCAGTGCTTTAGCCGATTCCCTTAAAGGACTTGCCAAACGCTTTGAACACGAGGAACTGAAGTTTCTCAAAAAGCGTACCAGTCACATGAAGAAGTTTTCCAAATCTCAGCAGCTGGTTGAGTTACTCCAACGCTCCACTAAAAAAACCCTAGTTTTTGTTAACCATCGCGCTACTCAATCCTACCTATCTGATTGTTTAACAGCAGCGGAAATCAAGCATACCCAATTTCGGGGAGATATGTCCTTAAAGGCCAAGGACGCTGCTATTGAAGCTTTTCGAGAAGAAGTCCCCGTCATGCTAGCATCCGAAACTGGAGGGGAGGGGCGTAATCTTCAGTTTGCCAATGCTATTGTTAATTATGACCTGCCCTGGAATCCGATGAAAATCGAGCAGCGCATTGGTCGTCTGCACCGAATTGGTCAAAAAGAGGATGTCTTCATCTTTAACTTCTGTATTGCTGGCAGCATTGAAGAATATATCCTAAAAATCCTCCACGAGAAAATCAATATGTTTGAGTTAGTGGTGGGGGAAATAGACTCCATTTTGGGGAATATGGGTGACGAGTTTGATTTTGAAGAAACGGTGATTGAGCTGTGGTTAGCTAATGGGACTTCCAAGGAACGGACAGAAGCTTTTGAGGAACTAGGGGGACAATTACTTATGGCTAAACAAAATTATCAGGAAGTGCAGGAATTGGATGAGAAGTTATTTGGGGAGGATTTGGAAGCTTGATTAGCTTTTGGGAAAAAGCGATCGCTTTTTCCCAATGCCCAATGCCCAATGCCCAATGCCCAATTCCCAATTCCCCATATTCATGTGCTTTACCCTTGCGCTTTGTACTGATCAAGGGTTATATAATCACCTTCTATATAGTCAGCACTAGCAGCATTAACTTCGGTAATATCTTCTGGTGAATCTTCTGTAGACCAAAAGAGTTCAGCTTCTAGAAGTTCCAATAATCTCTGTTTTTCAGCAATTCCAAGGGACAAGATAGCTTCTTCTAAGGCTTCTAAGGAAATGCTTATCTTTAAGCTGTTCTCCGGCATTTGTTTGTACTCCTTGTTTCTTGCAAGCTAGACCCGAAACCTAAAAAGCGATCGCTTTTTAGATGAATCTGCCATTTCACAACTCTAGCAGATTCTGCCAACAGAATCTGCCGTACAAGGAGACCTAATAAATACTCTTCTCGACTAAATTTCAGACGCAGATGCTCCCGGTGATAACTCGATTGTGAGAGGTTAGGATAGAAATGGCTTCTAAAAATTTCTCTCATATGGCTTCAGTATCTAAGCAAGTGGCTAGGGTTACCTTTACAGAGTGTGGACTCCCTCAATGGGGGGATGGGGGGATGGGGATATGGGGGAGACAAGGAAGACATTCCCAATTCCCAATTCCCAATTCCCAATTCCCAATTCTCCATTCCCTTTTGCCTTTGGCTTTGTTACTTTTACCTGGGATTGCTTCTGCTCAACCTATTGTCTCAGATAACAGCACTGGCTCCATCGTTACCAACAATGGCAACCAATCCGACATTACTGGAGGAACCCTCTCAGGAGACAATGCCAATCTCTTCCATAGCTTTAGCCAATTTGGTTTAGGTAACGATGAGACTGCTAACTTTCTGGCTAACCCCTCGATTCAGAATATTCTGGGACGGGTCACCGGTGGCGATTCTTCGGTAATTAATGGCTTGATTCAGGTTACTGGGGGCAATTCTAACTTATTTTTAATGAACCCAGCTGGGATTATTTTTAATTCGGATGCTCAGCTGAATGTTCCTGCTGCTTTTACTGCTACTACGGCTACGGGTATTGGCTTCGATGGGGGATGGTTTAATGCAGTTGGTACTAATAACTATAATGCACTGGTTGGTTCTCCTACTGGGTTTCGGTTTGAAACCTTACAGCCGGGAGCAATTATTAATGCGGGTAACTTAAGTGTGCCAGCAGGACAGAATCTTTCTTTAGTTGGGGGAACTGTAATTAGTACTGGTTCCCTTACGGCTCCAGAGGGCAATATTACAGTAACGGCTGTGCCAGGTACTAGTCTAGTCAGAATTAATGAAGCAGGCCAGATCCTCAGTTTGGAGATTGAAACCCCTACTGATAACCAGGGCAATCCTTTTCCGATTACACCGTTGATGCTACCGGAATTGCTCACTGGTAATAATACAGGAATGACGGTTAATAGTCAAGGAGAGGTACAACTAACCGATTCTGGTATAGGAGTAGCAGCCGGTGATGTGGTGGCCAATCGAGTGATTGCAGGTACAGCGACTCTGTTAGCGAAGAACAATCTCTCCCTAATAGAAAGTCAGTTGCAAACCACTGGGGAGATGAAGCTACTGGCAGGAGATACAGTATTAGTGCGAGATAGCCAGACGAATCCTGTTTTGGTGCAGGCAGGGGGAGACTTACTTATACAAGGTAATCAAAGTATTGATATCCTGGCGCTGAATCATCCTTATCAAACTCCTTTTGTCAGTGGTGGCAATTTGAGTTTAGTCAGCGATGGGATTATTTATGGAGATGCTCACTATGCTAGTGGAGGCAGTTTCTCGATTCTGAATTTAGCGGGAGCAGGGGGTAACTTTGTCGCTCTGTTCGATCCCATTATTAGCTCTACTGAAGATGTTATCTTTGGTAATTATACTGGTCCATCCCTCAAGGTGGAGACTCTTGGGAGTATTATCGTTGATGGAGATATTACTATCGACAATCCAGATGGTATTCTCTTTAATTTCTGTATTGTAAATCCAAATCCTTGCTCAGCTGATGCTCAAATCTTAGCTCAAGAGCCAGCTTTAATTCTGCGAGCCGGTTTAGATACACTGATAGAACCTGCTTTTGGTTATCCTAATGCCCGTTTTGGTCAAGTTCCTGCTAATCCTAATCCTACATTTGAGGGAACTACGTTTAGTCCAAATGGAGGATTATCTTCCCCTGGAAATGTCACTGTTAATGGGGATATTGCTGTTGGAGACAACTTAAATGGACCAGTATTCTTTACCGGTCCCGTCATTATAGAAGCTAGTGGTAATATCACAACAGGTAATATTAATACTTTTAATGATTCCATGGGTAGTGATTTTCCCAATGGTGGACTGGTAGATTTGCAAGCTGGTGGTAATATTACCACCAATGAAATTAATTCCTTTAGTTTTGAGCGTGATGGTGGTGCAGTCAACCTACAAGCTGCGGGCAATATCACCACTACTGAGATTAATTCCTTTAGTTTTAATGGTAACGGTGGTGCAGTCAACCTACAAGCGGTCGGTGATATCACCACCGGTAATATTGATTCCTTTAGCGGTAGTAGTAACAGTGGCACAGTCAAACTACAAGCGATTGGTGGTAATATCATCACTGGTAATATTAATATTGCAAGTGAAGCCGAAGGTGATACTAGCAGTGGTGCAGTAACTTTAGATTCCGGTGGCGATATTACCTTTCAAACGATTAAAACTGAAGCCACAACCCTTGGTAATGAGACAACTGCGACTGGTGGAGATGTCCGTATCATTGCCGAGGGAGTTGTCAGAGGATTAGGAACAATTGATGGAATTGATACAATCCTCACTAGAGGAACTACCCAAGGAGGATCTGTTACCATCGAACACAAGGGTGGACTCGATAATTGGCAATTTATTGTCGGAAATCCGATTAACAACGGTACTGCTGGAGCAATTAGAACTGGTGATGGTAATGATGAGGTAATTGTTCCTACCCAAATAATTCCTGACATAGATACCCTAATTCCCAATAACAACAATTTTGTGTTGGGCGATCCAAGTACCAATGGCATTAGCATCACTTTTACCAACCAAGCACCAACTCTGACAGCTAATCCCCAACTATCGGATACTGAAGAAAATCAGCCTTTGACTTTCACCTTTGCGGATTTGAGTGCAATTGTCGCTGATGTCAACGGCGATAACACTTCCATCCAGATTGAGGCAATTAATGCTGGAACATTAACCAGGAATGGTCTGACCCTAGGAGCAGGAGATATTATTCTTCCTGGTGATACCCTAATCTACACCCCATCCCTGGATAGTACTGGCCAAGTTAATGCTTTTCAGATTCGTGCAAGCGATCGCGTTTCCTTCTCAGCACCGCAAACAGTAACTCTTAATATAACACCAACACCGACAATACCGACAATACCTACAACACCGACAATACCAATAACACCGACAACACCGACAATACCAATAACACCGACGACACCGACAACACCGACAACACCGACAACACCGACAACACCGACAATACCGACAATACCTACAACACCGACACCAACCCTAGGTGATTCCCTGCCAGAATTTCTCTTCTCCCAGGAGATTAAACCCCTCATCCCCAGACTAGCGTTTCTGCATAACTTGCAGCCAATGGCAGTCAATCAGTTACTAGCAGAAATTGACAAGGGTTTCACCAAGCAGTTTGAGCAACATTTGAGAGGAGATATTGATATTCCCATTATAAGCCTGGATGAGGGACAGGAGATTTTGGGAGAAATTGCCGAAGCAACAGGGGTAAAACCAGCATTGCTTTACGTTACGTTTTTCCCCACTGACTTAGCAACTTCTCAGTCAAGCATCTTGCCTCAACCAAACGATGAGTTGGAGTTAGTAGTAGTGAGTCCCGATAAGCAACCGATTCGGCGACGAGTACCGGGAGTAACTAGGGATCAAATCTTATACATGACGAGGCGATTCCAGGGTGACATCACCAATCCCAGCCAGTCGCTTCGCTATTTAACTCCAGCGCAAAAGCTATATCAGTGGTTAATCGGTCCGATTGAGGCAGATTTACAAGCTCAAGGGATTAATAATCTGGTGTTTATTATGGACTCTGGTTTACGTTCCTTGCCCATGGCGGCACTCCATGATGGTACCAGTTTTCTTGTGGAAAAGTATAGTGTGGGTCTGATGCCCAGTCTCAGTCTCACGGATACTCGCTATGTCAATGTCAAGGATCTAGAAGTGTTGGGTATGGGAGCCAATACCTTTACTGAGC
>JAAHGR010000431.1 GCA_010672425.1 Symploca sp. SIO2E6 | reverse complement strand
TCTGAATGCTGAGAAGTTTCCTAATGTCCCACTGATGCGTATCAAACACTGCACAGAACTTTTCTTGGCAGAATCAGGATTGAAATACACGATTTTGAGACCCTGTGGCTTTATGCAAGGGTTAATTGGTCAGTATGCAATTCCTATTTTAGAGGGACAGGCAGTTTGGATTACTGGTGAGACTTCTCCCATTGCTTATCTGGATACTCAGGATATTGCTAAGTTTGCGGTTCATACCCTTGAGGTTCCAGAAACGGCAAATAAGACCTTTCCTCTTGTCGGTACTCGTGCCTGGGGTACTGAAGAAATCATCAGTCTGTGTGAGCGTTTGTCTGGGAAAAATGCCAAAATCTCCCGCGTACCAATTGGATTCTTACGGGGGATGCTCCGCTTCCTACGCTTTTTTCAGTGGGGTTGGAATGTCTCTGACCGATTGGCATTTGCTGAGGTGTTGGCAACTGGTAAGCCTTTGAATGCACCGATGGAGGAAGTCTACGATATCTTTGGTCTCGACTCCCAAGAAACTACAACCCTAGAAGCCTATCTGCAAGAATACTTTAGCCGGATTATGAAGAAACTCAAGGAAATCGATTACGAGAAAAACAAAGCTAAGAAGAAGAAAAAGACTCCCTTTAAATCTAAATCTTAAGTCGGCCTTCTTAAGGGAATTGGGAATTGGGAATTGGGAATTGGGAATCGGGAATTGCGAATTGCGAATTGGGAAAAGTGATAAGATTGGACGGTTTAAACACCGAAATTGATTGTTATTGCTTTCCCAATACTACTCAGTTAAATCCCTATTTCTCCCCAAACCTCCCACACTCCCTACACTCCCAACACTCTCTTAACCGAGCAGTATTGTTTGCTTCTCTTATTTAGTGAACGTTAGGTTCGAGAGTAGCAGCCAAACGCTGCAAAGTTTTTGTTAGTTCTTCAAGTTCCTCAATAGAGCCATTTTGAGCTTCCGCTAGGGTTTGTACCGCATCACTTAAAGCGAATATCTGGTAGCCCTGTTGTTGGATTTGGTGCCCTTGATGTTGTACTTGCACAGCAAGAGCATCTACCCGCTCAGCAAAACGCTCAATGGTTTCAGTTGTCGTGAGTACTGCTTCTCCAATTTGCCCAACGATTGACTCTAAACGACTAATGCGGGCTTCTATTGTAAGAGACTCCCTATTGGTAGGAGTCGGTTGGCTTTGGGCGTTTTTAGTCTGGGCTTGTTGATTCACTTGTCTCTACACATACTGCATATATTTGGACTTCCTCGGCTACAGGCAGCTTGTTTTTAGACTGTTTATTCGCTATGAGGGGACAGGGGTTTCTTGGCGGGTCTAATAACAGCTATCCTAATGCCGTTTAGTAAAAATAACAAGAGTAGTGGCGTGACACGACTAACTTGGTATGGGAGACGGGAGGCAAGGGAAACAAGGAAGACAAGGAAGGCAAAGAAGAAGGGGATACAACAGAAAAAAATATATTCCACAGTTTTAGGTGTGCCACGGCAACGACTGGCGCGACACAGCTAAAAATTTAGGTTGGGTAGAGCTTTAGAAAGTGACCCAACATAGCCCACTGATGAAGTGTTGGGTCTCGTTGCCTCGACCCAACCTACATCTATTCCCTCATTTTAGCTGTGCCACGGTAACTACTCCCTGTTCCCTATTCCCTTGTAAAATACTAGTGGCGGTAACTCAAGGAGTCAGCTATTCTAGCACTGATACCGCTGACTAAAAGAAGTGTAGTTGTTTGTTGTCAATTTCAGCAGTCAGACTAACCATTAACAAACACTACTCACAAAAGTACACAACTCACAATTGGTTAACAATGCTTATACTACTCCAAATACTGCTTTGGGTGCTCATTACCTTCATTCTATACCGTTTACTTACTGAAGTAATCCCTAAAAAGTACTTTACCCTACTTGGGGGTTTATTTCTGTTTGGCATCATTGCCTTGGCGTTTTTCTTTCCCAATGATGAATTGGTGTCAGCAGCATGGAAGTTTATCTCGTTTCCCCTCAAGCCATTGGGATTGTCTATTGTACTGTTGATAGTTGCCCTGCGCAGGGGTCTAGGCAGCTCACAAAATTTGGTTGTAGCAGCAATGGTGGTTCTGCTAATTTCAAGTATGCCATTTTTTGCCAATTTGTTTGCTCAACGCTCAGAAGTAGCTGCTCCAACTGACCCAACAGCGCCAGCGCAGACAACGGGAGCAATCGTTTTGCTAGGAAGGGGTTCGAGTTTCTCCTTGGGAGAAACTCAGCTGAACAATACTGGTGATCTTGTCTTTTACACTTCTCAACTGTATCAGGCTTCTGGTAACCAACCCCTGGTGATTGTTAGTCCTGGACGCAGTTTCGATCCCCAAGGAAATCCAGACCAAACAGTTGAGGCTAATGATATCGCTACCTTACTTACCCAAGTAGGTGTTCCCAGAAGCCGGATCGTCACTGAGTCTAGTGGTCAAGATTTGCGTGGCAGAGCCAGAGAGGTACAGAGAATCTTACAAGAACAAGATTTAGAGGGCGCTTCAGTTACTGTAGTTTCACCTGGTTTCGGTAGCCGCATAGCTAGCCAAGCTTTCAGCGATGCTGGAATCAATGTTATTGCTCAACCTGCTGGCTTTTTTGGCTCTCGACCTGTAGCTGATCTCAATCGACTCCCTTCTCCCCTATCCTTTGTTCCCTCTGAAGAAGCACTCACTCTTACTACACGAGTTGTGGAAGAACTCCTTACCTCGATTTACTACACCTTAAAAGGTTCCCTTTCTGTCAATCCTGGAAATCTTGGTTGACTTATCTATGCTAAAACGCATTGAAAATGCGTTTTAGCAATGGAATAGGGAACAGGCAATAGGCAATAGGGGACTGGAATATATCTTTTTTATACGATGAACTTACGGCTGCAAAAACTGCTGGGTTACCTGCGTCCTTACTGGCAACAGACATTATTAGGCATTCTTGCTATATTCACTGTTAATGGAATGGGCGTCTACATCCGCCTCCTCATTGGAGACACCATCGATGAGTTGCTCATAACCTTTAGTTTTGAACAGGTTTGGCGTTTTGTCTTAATTATCCTCCTCTTTACTTCCTTAATGTGGGTGATTAGGATGGCATCCCGTATCTTGCTGTTTGGCATCGGGCGTCAGGTAGAATTTGACCTGAAACAAAAGATTTTTGAGCATCTGCTGATTCTGGAATCATCCTATTTTGCTAAGAACACAGTAGGAGATTTGATTAACCGAGCCACCAGCGATGTGGATAATATCCGGCGCCTGTTGGGTTTTGCGATTTTGAGTCTGGCAAATATCATATTTGCCTATGGCTTGACACTACCAGTGATGATGTCAATTAGCTTGCGGCTAAGTCTGGTAGCGATCGCGGTTTATCCAGTTATGTTAATTACTGTCCAGCTTTTTAGCAATAAGCTGCGCACTCAACAGCAAACAGTGCAGGAAGAACTATCGGATCTCAGTGAACTGATTCAGGAAGATATGAGCGGTATCTCCTTGATTAAGATCTATGCTCAGGAAGAAAATGAGCGCCGTGCTTTCCGTCGCCTCAATCAGCAGCTATTAAAAGCGAATGTTGATCTGGCAAGAACCCGAAACATTTTGTTTCCTATGGTTGAAGCTCTCAGTGCTGTTAGCTTACTAGTATTGTTATGGCTCGGTCCTGAGTCGATTGCTTCTGGTAGAATTAGTATTGGTGATTTTGTCAAGCTGATTCTCTATGCCGAAGGTCTGGTTTTCCCTACGGCACTACTCGGTTTTACCATTACTACTTATCAACGGGGTGAAGTTAGTATTGACCGCGTTGAGTCAATTCTCCTGAGTGAGCCCCAAATTAAAGATACTCCCAATACCCGAAATCTCTCAAAGCCAGTAAGAGGTAAGCTGACGGCTAGGAATCTCAGTTACACTTATCCTGGTGCCAAAACACCTGCCTTGGATAATGTGAGCTTTGTTATTAATCCAGGGGAAACAGTGGCAATTGTAGGAGCGATTGGTTCAGGAAAATCGACCCTTGCCAATGTGTTGCCTCGCTTACTCAACATTGAAGCCAATCAACTGTTTTTGGATGAGTATGATGTTACCAATATACCCTTACAGAACTTGCGCCAAGCGATCGCTTATGTACCCCAAGATAGTTTCCTGTTTAGCAGTACTATCAAAAACAATATTTGCTATGGTGCTCCGTTGAGTGAATATCCAGAGATTGAATACGCTGCCAAACAAGCACAAATTCACTCAGAAATTCTCAACTTCCCCCAGCAATATAACACAATTGTGGGAGAGAGAGGTATTACCCTCTCAGGAGGTCAGCGACAACGAACCTCTTTAGCCAGAGCCTTATTAGTAGATACACCAGTACTGATCCTGGATGACGCTCTTTCTAGTGTAGATAATCAGACAGCTACCCAAATTCTGGAAAACCTAGCCCTTCGTAATGGTAGCTTCAGGGGAGATCTGGGACTCCGGCGCAAAACTGTAATTTTTATCTCCCATCAACTCTCGGCAGCTGCTACTGCTGACCGGATCTTTGTCATGGATGCTGGTAGGATTGTTCAGACAGGGACTCACACTGAACTTCTCCAAAGTACTGGTCTCTATTCCTCCCTCTGGAACCAGCACAAGCTTGAAGAAATATTGCGCTAACTCATCCCCCGTGCTGTCTTCCGGGGGATACAAGTGTTATTTGTTGTTGGTTGTTAGTTGTTAGTTGTTTGTCAAAAAACAAAAAACAAAAAACAAAGAACAAACAACATTCCCTATTTCCCATTCCCTTGTAATTGCTCCTGCAAAGATTGGCGCATAATATCTACTGGTGGAGTTTGTCCGAGCCAAATTTCTAAGGCAGCGGCTCCCTGTTGTACCAACATTTCCAAACCGTCCAGAGTAAATGCTCCCTGTTGTTGGGCTTGTTGCAGAAATTTGGTGGGACTAGGAGTATAAATCAGGTCATAAGCGATCGCTTTTGCTGATAACCTTTGCATGGTTGCTCCATCCACAGGAGACTGATCAAGATCAGAATACATGCCTACGGGAGTAGTATTTACCAACAAGTCGGCTTGGGGGATTAGTTTCGGGAGTTGCTGGGGTTGGTGAATATTGATACTTACTGGTAGAGCAGTATTCTCCCAGCTTTGCTGAAATTGACTTAACTTTTGGGGACTACGACCAATAACATTAATCTCAGTACAGCCTAACTGAGCACAACCAACTACTACAGCACGAGCAGCACCACCATACCCCAAAATCACTACTTTGGTTTGACTCCAATCTCTCTTGAGTGCCTGCAAGGGACTAATAAAACCTGCCACATCAGTATTTGTACCCCACCAACCATTATCGGTGCGATGTACTGTATTCACTGCTCCAACCCCTTGAGCAATATCAGATATTTCTGATAGTAGAGGCATAATTGCCTGTTTGTGAGGAATGGTGATATTAAATCCGACTAAACCAATCGCCTCAAAACCAGCGATCGCCACTGCTAAGTCTTTTGGTTTAATGGGTAAAGGTAAATAGACGTAATCAATACCCAAAGAAGCGATCGCTCTGTTGTGCATTACTGGTGATAAAGAATGTTCTACTGGATCACCAATCACTCCTAATAGTTTAGTTGTACCTGTAATCAACTGCATCAAAGTTTAGACTGGAACTATATTCGGCTAACCTGGTTTCTCTAGGAAAGATTCATTTTACTATGGTATCCCAATTCACCAGGCGTTCATTTTTGACCTTTATCAAATCCGAAGGGATTGAAAATGTAGTTTTTATTACCGCCGATGTACATTTCCCGGCAGCGATATTTTACCATCCCAGACAAGCCCGGTTCAAGGACTTCAATCCTTTTTGGGAGTTTGTGATTGGACCAATCCACGCCGGAGCCTTTGCTCCACCGGGAGACCTACCCCTTGACCCCAGTTTTGGACCAAACTACGAATTCAAACTCTTCCCAGCAGAGCCTAATCTACCACCACCACACCACCAGTTTTTTGGTTCGATGGAGGTTAATTAACAGTAATTAATTTGCTTATATTAGTTTATATATGCTACTGTTTGCTCATGGCATATATTCCACTCAGACTCATGGGTCAAATTTCTGGGCTTGCATCCCCATACGTTGAGAAAATACGCAGATGAAGGGAAAATCAAGAGCAGACGCTCGAAGACTCGGCTTAGCTGCGCTATCGGAAGTGGACTTAACTTCAAGCGAAAAGGATTGCAAGACCTACTGGTCAGAGAAGTGCGAGGCAATAAGCTCAAGATTGTTATTGCCTGTAGAGACAGGTTGTATAGATTCGGATTTGAACTATTCAAGTTTATGGTTGAGCAAAACGGTGGAGAAATCGTGGTTCTTGACCGAACTGTACACTGTCCAGAAACCAAATTTACAGCCGCTCTTCTTGCCATCCTTTCCTACGGAACGCTACGCGAACACGTCTTCTCTTGCAGAATGCACGGACTTAGAAGCTACAGCAAGAAGATCAAGGAAGATTCGTCTATTTCTAAACCCTGAACAAAAAGCATTATTAAAACAATGGTTTGGTGTTAGCCGTTTTGTGTACAACACAACAATTAAGCATCTCCAAGAAACAGGGACATTAGCTAACTGGATGGCAATTAAAACCGGGATACTGAACAGCTTGCCTGAATGGGCAAAGTCAGTCCCCTTTCAGATTAAATCCATTGCGATCAAAGATGCTTGTTTTGCTGTAAAAGCAGCGAAGAAAGGATTTAAGAAAGATGGGGAAATTAGAAAGTGTCGATTTCGGAGCAGGAAAGACACAAAACAATCGGTTTTTATCCCCAAATCTGCTATAAAAGATTGTGGAATTTACCACTCAATATTGGGCAAATGCCGCATCAAAGAAACACTACCAACAGAATTTAGTGACGGCAGGTTAACGCTTGCTTATGGCGAGTATTACTTAATCGTTTCTGAAC
>JAAHGR010000430.1 GCA_010672425.1 Symploca sp. SIO2E6 | reverse complement strand
TATGAAATAATAGCAAAAAACGATTGATAATGCAACAACTTTTTTGAGGAAACTCCTCGCTTCAGTTTTCCCTTGGTGTCTCTATCCATTGCTTCAAACTCCTCCTAATGAACGTTGGACTAACAGAGCACGGTATGTTTGAACATTACGAAGAGTAGTTTCACCCAAGCCTGTGACTCGATAATACTTGCGTCTAGCACCACCAGTTTCCTCACTCTCATCACCCCAGCGCCATTTGATCAGTCCTTTTTTCTCTAAGCGATTGAGGGCAGGGTAGAGGCTACCAAAGCTAAGGGGGATTGGTCGATCTGGGTTAAGCCTGTCCAGGATTTGTAAGCCGTACAGCTCTGTGCCCATGAGAACAGTTACAATGTCTTCATCAATAGCGGAGAGCTTGACTGGCTTAGTCTCTTCTTTATTTCTCGGTTTCTTGAACATTTTTAATTTGAATTAGTTATAGTATGATTATCCTTATTATATTGTAAAAATATACAACTGTCTATTTTTTCTAGTGAAAACCGTAAAAAGAACCCCCAGGCCTCAAGGAGGTGGGCATTTTGAGCAAATCCGATTGCTGCTGTTGGAGATTTTTGCCAATGCCCACCCTACTAGTGGCGTGACACAGCTAAAAATGTAGGTTGGGTAGAGGCAACGAGACCCAACACAGCCCCCTCCAGTGTTGGGTCTCGCTCTCGCTCTACCCAACCTACCCATTCTGCTGTTGGAGATTTTTGCCAATGCCCACCCTACTAGTGTGGCACAGCTAAAATGGTAGTTTAGAAACAGGTGGGGAGATGGGGAGATGGGGAAAAAAATCTATATCTACTCATTACTCATCACTCATCACTCATTACTCATTACTCATCACTCATTACTCATTACTCATTACTCATTACTCATTACTCATTACTCATTAAAATGGCGATCGCAACTCACCATAACCATCATCCCCTTAACTGTATTGTTCCTTCATTTATGTTGCAGGAGCTAGCACAGCAGGGTAGTCCCATACAACAAGAGCGAGCAAGGACTGCTCTGAGCTTTTCAGAGGAGATTCGGGGGGAACGCCAACGAATTGCTAATTTTATTTCCCGTCGTGCTTTGAGATTAGCCAGAGTAGTCAAACAGCGCACGATTTATGATGCACAGTATCAAAAGCAACTCCCTGGACATCCGGTACGTGGCGAAGGGGATGGTCCTACGGGAGACCCTGCTGTTGATGAAGCTTATGATGGCTCCGAACACACCTTTGCTCTGTTTCACGAAGTTTACGGGCGTAACTCGATTGATGATCAAGGGCTACACTTGCACTCAACTGTACATTATGGACAAGGCTATGACAATGCCTTTTGGAATGGCAAGCAGATGAGTTATGGTGATGGGGACGAAGATTTGCCGGAAGAAGAGAGAATCTTCAACCGTTTTACCATTGCCCTTGATATTATTGCTCATGAGTTAACCCATGGAGTTATTCAATACGAAGCTGGACTCATTTATCGGGATCAGTCAGGAGCTCTCAATGAGTCCTTTGCTGATGTTTTTGGTACCCTCGTCAAACAGCGAACACTCCACCAGGCTGCCGATGAGGCTGATTGGCTAATTGGAGCAAATTTGTTTACTGCCAATGTTAATGCTCAAGGCATCCGTTCGATGAAAGCACCAGGGACTGCTTATAATGATCCTAGGTTGGGTAAAGACCGTCAACCTGGCCACATGAGAGATTTATACCGGGGGTCAGATGATCATGGTGGTGTTCACATTAACTCTGGTATCCCCAACCGTGCCTTTTACCTGGCGGCGATGGAAATGGGTGGCTATGCCTGGGAGAAGGCGGGCCGCATCTGGTATATTACTTTGAGAGATAAGCTTGACCGCACATCAGATTTTCAGGAAGCGGCACAACAAACTTTCCAGGTAGCAGCAGATCTTTTTGGTGTTGGTAGCCTAGAGCAACAGGCTGTGCGCCAAGGTTGGGCTGAAGTGGGAATTAATATTGATACCTCAATAGTTAAATCACCACCTGAGCCTAGAGGATGTCTGTTAGCGCCAACAGCAATTTTTCGGTCTTTGTTTGTTAGATAGAGGGAATGGGGAATTGGGAATGGGGAATTGGGAATGGAGACTTGATTAGCGAAAATTCCTACTGGGGCTCAACAGCGAGTCGTCGGCGAACTTCTCTCAATTCTCAATTGCTGTTTAGCCTGTTGACAACTTCTTGAGTTAATTTCAAAAAAGCTCTGGCTCCTGGGGAGTTGGGGGTAGTGATAACTACTGGCTTAAAACTATCTACGGCTTTGGCTACGTTAACATCCATGGGAATGCGGGTCTCGAACAGTTGATTGGGCATGAAATCTCCTGTAACTCGCTTCATAACTTGCTTGTAATATCTGCCAATCAATCCTCCAGATAAGATGAATACAATCCCTAATAGTTCTAAATTCAGAGGATTACCCTGCTGATGACTTTCTTTGAGCTGCCCAATTCGTCGTTCGAGTAATTGAATTCCTACTATTGATAGAGGCTCTGGTCTTGCTGGTAACAAATAATAATCGCTGGCAACAATACCGCTGCGGGTTAACAGATTATAGCCAGGGGCACAATCTAAAATAATGAAGTCATATTGGTCAATAATCGGTTCTAGGATGCCCTTGATTAAAGATTTTTCAAAATCATTCCAAATATCACCAAACTCCTGCTTTTTCTCCTTGATTGTTTGATAATGAAGCATTTCTGACACTAAATATTCATCATATAATTCAATGTCTCCTGGTAACAAATCTAGTCCCTTGATCTCACAAATGTAGGGTTGAATAATATCTTCAATATTAAGTCTACTGCGACTGCTGGGTTTGATGGCTTTGTAAATGAGCCGACCTAAGGTGCGCCTTTCTCTCCTCACTTTGGCAAACTCTTGTGGCGACATTAAACTCAGCGTGGCACTAATCTGGGTATCTAAATCTAAAACTAACACCCGCTTATTATGATTTTTAGCTAAGCAGGTGGCTAAGTTGACTGTGAGAGTCGTCTTCCCAACACCACCTTTCATATTGACGGTGGTAATGACAGTTCCCATTAATAGAATCCTCTTTCAAAAAGTTGACTTGTTTAGGGCAAACTAAGCTGTGGCTGCATTTAAATACTGGATTAGTACTGACGCACCGGACGCACCGGACGCACCGGACGCTGAGATTGGGACTAAGTATTTTAAATGCATCCTAGTTTAACTTAGATTACCATGACTAATACCTATAATTTAAATTTTGAATTTTGAATTTTGAATTTTGAATTCAATTTAAGGTGGATTTGGTAACCTGTTGGTCATCTGAGAAAGTTTTTGTAAGAATTCTTTGGCTAACTCAGTAAAGGCTTTTGCACCGGTGGAGCGAGGTTCTGTAAGCATCACTGGCTTAGATTCATCCACTGCTTTGGCTATAGCCACATTCATCGGAATTTCTGTATTAAATATTTGCTCTTCTCCAAATTCAGCTGTAACTCGATTTTTGACGTGGAGAGCCATATTCGTGGAATGACCAAGGGAGGAGAAGATAATGCCAATCAGACTAATTGTACAGCGTTTTTTATCTTTAAGCTGATTGATATTACCCTCTAGTATGCCCATGCCAACCACTGATAATGGTTCTGGTTTAGCTGGGATTAAATAAAAATCGCTGGCAATGATGCCACTACGAGTGAGGAGATAGTCTCCAGGAGGAAAATCTAACAAAATAAAATCATAATCTTGGATAACTGGTTGAATGATGGATTTCAATAAATAATCTTCCAAATTATTCCAACTTTTTTCAAATTCTAGTTGATTTTTACTCGAATGAGCATAAATCAGCGCCGCTAAGACAAAATCATTGTAAAGTTCGATATCTCCCGGCAATAAGTCAAATCCAGTAATCTGGCAAATATTGGCTATAATTATCTGTTTAATAGAACTTTGGGAATCGTTATCTGGTTTAAATACTTGATTGATCAATTGTTTCAAGGTGCGGTTGTCTTGCTTCAATTTCGCAAACTGTAGTGGTGGCATCAGGCTCAGAGTCGCATTAACCTGCATATCGAGATCTACTACCAACACCCGCATTCCATGATCTTTGACGAGACTAGCCGCCAGATTAACGGTAAGGGTGGTTTTGCCGACCCCCCCTTTCATATTGACGATTGAAATAACGTATCCCATCAAAGCTGTTCAGTAGAGACTGTTCTATGATATAGCGTTTCTTATGATTGATGAGGTACAAATTGTTTGGGAATTGGGAATTGGGAATTGGGAATTGGGAATTGGGAATTGGGGAATTGGGTATTGGGAATTGGGAATTGGGGAATTGGGTATTGGGAATTGGGGATAAGTAAATATTTTCAGGAATCCTTGACTTATACTGGATGTTGACCGTAAAAAGGCAGTGCCTCTGACCAGTGAGGCTGCTTTCCCTGGTGCCAACGTCCATAAGCAAGTTCTAAGACACTTATCGCAGTAGTCCCTAAATCCCCTGGGACATCAACCAACTGGTAAGGTATATTGAGGGACTCTAGGGATTGCTGCCAAGTATCGGGAGTCATTACCGAATCTGGCAACAGCTGGTTAAGCACTCCATCCTCTAAGGATACCTGATAGATAGCAGTAAACAGCTGACTACGCTGAGCAGGCATTTGTAGGGCCAGGGTGAAATCCCGATCATTGGGGGTGATATCATGTCCGCCTAAACAGTTATCATATCCTTCTAACTTGCAACCTTCTTCTTTCTCTTCTGCCTTCTGCCTTCTGCCTTCTGCCTTCTGCCTTCCAGGTATTTTCTCTGTATCCTTGACTACTTGAAACCAAGCTATAGCTTCCAAGGTGGAAATGGCGAATAGGGGAAGCTCCAATTGCTGTGCTAAAGTACGGGCAGTAACCATGCCAATGCGAGTACTCGTAAAGCTACCTGGTCCTTTGGCAACGGCAATAAACCCCAAGTCTTTCCAAGTCTGAGGTTGGATAAATTCGGTTAGATGTTGGTGCAAATAGGTAGACAAATCTCGCCCTAAGTTCCAAGTTTGACAACGGCTGTCCTCAGCGAAGTTGCTGATGGCTAATCCTAGTTGAGGACTAGTCGTGTGGAAGGCAAGGCCATGGTTATTGTGGTTGTTTGTTGTTTGTTGTTTGTTGTTTGTCATTGGTAAGGATTGTTCAGAAGGATGTTGTTTGTTGTTTGTTGTTTGTCATTGGTAAGGATGGTTTAGTGGGAAAAGTTCTCGGTTGATTTGCGATCGCATCGTTTTTATGGTATAGTCTTATCATGGAAGAATGTGTGCGCCTGTAAGTATGGCTTGTTGTATGGGTGTAGAAGCATCTTTGAGCTGAATGAACCACTTTCGACACAAAGAGCACAAAGGATGTTGTTTGTTGTTTGTCCTTGGTAAGGATGGTTCAGTAGGAAAATTCTCAGTCCTAAGAAAAAAGAAGCACAGAGAGAATTGAGAAACAAAGGACAAAGGACAAAGGACAAAGGACAAATTTCCAATGGGATGTGTTAGCGATCGCGATACTGCTGGTGAAATATAAGTTAAGCTAAGACACATTTAAACTACCTAGCACCTAGCACCTACCACCTAACACCTAGCACCTAACTAATATGACACTAACTCAGGTTTGGGGAGCTTTGCTCATTTTTACCGTCTGTCCCCTGTTAGGGGGAGTTCCCCTAATTGCTTGGATTACCTACGCACTGACAGGTCATCAGCTGGCAAAGCTGGGTACTGGTAATGTTTCTGTCTCCGCAGCTTTTTACCAAGGGGGACGCCTGGTTGGTATCCTAGCTGTATTGTCGGAGGCTCTCAAGGGCATTACGGCGGTTTTACTGGCTCGTTACTTCTTTCCGACGGAACCAGCTTGGGAACTGATTGCTCTGATTATGCTGGTAATGGGTCGTTACTGGCTTGGCAAAGGAGCAGGGACTACTAATGTAGTTTGGGGCTTTTTTGTCCATGACCCGATCGCGGCTTTCTTGATATTCTTGATTGGGGGAATTAGTTTTACCATTTTCCGCGATCGCTATAGTGGTAAGATTGGGGTGCTGATTCTGATGCCCTTGATTTTGGCCTTACGCTACCCTCAGGACTCGTCAAGAGTGGTATTGGCAGCTATACTGGGTTTATTACTCGGTTGGATTTATCAAAAAATCCCAGATGATTTAGACCTTCCTAGCAAAGAAGGTAAGGCAGAATCTCAAAGAGTGTTTCGTTTTTTTCGAGGCGATCGCGCCATAGTCTCTCTTGATAATAGATTAGATGCTCAGCAGGTAGGGCAAAAAGCCGCAACCCTATCTCAATTAAAGCAGTGGGGTTATCCTGTACCTCCTGGTTGGGTGTTGCCACCGGGGGATGATGCCACACCTCTGATTCAAAACCTACCGGTTTCGGAAGCTCAACCTCTGGTAGTTCGTTCTTCGGCAGTGGGGGAAGATTCTGAATTTGCTTCTGCTGCCGGAGTTTACCAAAGTGTGTTGCATGTTACTAGTCCCGCTGCTTTACACGAAGCGATTACCCTCGTCCTAGCATCTTACCGGAAACCAGTCGCAGCTCAATACCGACGAGATCGCTCTTTGCCAGAAATCTCGATGGCAGTGTTGATTCAGCAACAAATCCGGGGAGTTTTTTCCGGGGTTGCCTTCAGCCGAGACCCTATTACTCAACAAGGAGAGGCGGTAATAATCGAAGGATTGCCGGGGGATGCGACGAGGGTAGTATCAGGACAAGTGACACCGGAGCAATATCGAGTGTATCTCCAGGAGTCAGGGGATACGGGGACGCGGGGACACGGGGACACGGGGACACGGGGACGCGAGGACGCGGAGAATGGAAATCCCACACAAAATTTCCCTCACCCAACACAGAGAATGGAAATTCCTACCAAAATTTCCCTCACCCAGGGAACAGAGGAAGAAATAGCAACTGTCATCGAAGGTAGTGGA
>JAAHGR010000043.1 GCA_010672425.1 Symploca sp. SIO2E6 | reverse complement strand
TGTGTATTCCAAAAAATACTGCTGAGAGTAAGGCTGCTAAATCTCCTAATAGCTGTTGGCTAATTCTCAATGATAAAAGGTCATTGACATCTAACAAGGCAGAACCAAAAATTGCCACAAACATACCAAGTATAAATCTACGGTCAAAGGTCTGATTCAACGCTAACCATGATCCTAAGACAGTAAAGATAGGCACTAAATTGTGCATGATGCTAGAGTGAGCAATACTTGTCTGAGTTAAAGACCAAGACCATAATATCAAACCAACAGATAACAGAACTCCATCTACTATCAGTAGCTTGGCTGTGTTAACCAAATGGGGGTGGTTTAGTTCAGTTTTAGTTGCATTGTTTCGTTTGCGGTGACGTACTGTTAATAACTTGTTTAGTAATCCAAAGGCAATAGTCGCAATCCAAAAACGATGAAATGTTGTAGCATTCGGGCCAATTTCATATTCGCTTAAACGAATAAAAATTGGTGTTAAAGATAAACAAATTAAGCTACCTAATAATGCTACCAAGGAGTCTATCGGTAATAGCGATAAATGGTTGAGTCGTAATGCTTTTACTTGAGTGTTCATTTTTCCCTGGTTTGTCAAATTAATAAATAAGATTTCATTCTTGACTCAATTTTTTAGGATTAATCAAAAAATCAGCAATTCCATAAACAATAAAGCCTGCTGCCATACCAGGAAGTACTTCATAAATAGCACTTGATAGGTTCAGTCCTACATTCCAGATGATAGAAACAACGATACCAGTAATCATCATTGTTATTGCCACTGGAACAGTTACAGGTTTTTGCCATACTCGCAATACCAATAACGGACCCAAACCGCAAGCTAAAACTGACCAAGAGAAAATTACTAAACCAAATACACTATTATTTGCTGCTAGAGCTATCGATAACACAATAGCCGTAACAACCAGAGTAGAAATTTTAGCCTTTCTATAAGAGTTAGCAGCACTGCTCACTAAATCTTGACTTAGTGCCGCAGAACATGATAAGACCTGGGAATCTGCTGTGGAAATAGCTGCTGAAAAAAGTCCTGCTAACATCAACCCTACCCAAACTGCTGGCAATAATTCTATAGATAAATTCGGTAATGCCAACTCTGGATCTCCAGATATCATCAAGTCAGGCAACAAAACTCTTGCAGTTAATCCTATACCAAAAGCGGCAACAGAATTTAGAGCACCGCAAACAATTTTGATGTTAAGAGCCAAGGCCATATTATCTGCGGAGTCAATAGCCATTCCTCTGACTAGTACATGAGGTTGACCAACGACACCAAACCCTGACACCATCCATCCTAAAAAATAAGGAAAAAATCCCCAAGGTAAATTAGCAGGCATCCAATTTGTGAGGGTGGGGTCGATGGCATTCAGCTTCACCCAAAGTTCTCCAAACCCTCCACAGGCAGTTAAACTTACTATCAATAAAACCCACAAAGATACTATCATTAAAACTGCCTGCACCGAGTCAGTCCAGATAGAAGCACGGATACCTCCTGAAAAACAGTAGGTAACTACAATTACAGCTCCAATAATCACCCCTACTTGATAGCTCCAGCCAAATATAGCATTTAATCCTTTGCTGGCTGCTACCAGTTGAGCAGAGGCATAAGTACCGAGAAATGCGATGGTAATTAATGCTGAAATTATTGTAATCAAGCGTCCTTGATTTTTTAGTCCCTGATTTTCTTGACCTAAGAATGAGGAAACTGTCTCTGAGTCTGTTTCCTGAGAAACTAGCCTCAATCTTTTGAAGACTAACCACCAAGCAATATAGTCTCCTATTGTCCAGGCGATAGGTAGCCATATAGAAGCAAGTCCAACTTTGTAGGTAAGACCAACTATACCGATAAATAGAAAACCACTCTGACCTGTTGCGTTAGCTGATAGTGCCGTCAACCAAAGATTGACTTTTCTACTAGCCAGCAAGTAATCGCTTGTCGTGTTTTGCTTTTGGGTTGCGGAGTAAATGCCTACTATGGTAAATGATAGCAAAAAGGCAATAAATGCTATAGCAATCCAAATTTGTTTGTCCATAACTAATATTGCTATAGTAATTTAATCGCCTCCTGATTCTACCAATTTCCCGATATTAAAGTCGATTCTCATCCATCCCTTTAATTTTTGGAGATTACCCAATAAAAGTAAAGGAATTTGCCAGTGGTGAACCATCAAAAATGGTAAGGGGTCACTGACTTGCAGAATACCATCTGTTCCTTGATTTATTTTTGTAATCCAAGCTTGTAATTGCTCCCAGGATCTAATACCTGTCAGTCTCCATAATTCTTGGTAAATCCAATAAGTAGGTTGACTATTGGGCAGGGGGAATATGGGTGTTTCCTGATCATGTTGACTATCTTTTAAATAAGCATCTGCTACCCCTGGATGGTCATAAAACATCGTGATTGCTGAGTGAGTTCTGGGATTACATTCGATTGGGTATACGGCTCCATCCTCAGTTTGGATCAAGTCAAAGGAAATTTGACCCGTTAAATTCATCCCTGCCACGAACTTACTGACCCAAGCATAGATTTCGGGCTTTTCAATCGATTCATAATTCACTTGAAAAGGTGAAGACTTGGCACAACAATGCAACCGTATCTGCCCGTTGCGAACCGTACTGTGGGTACAGTACTCTTGACCCCTGATAAACTCCTGCATAATCCAGGGATTTTCTTTACTAATGGGAAGCCTCTCAACATAGGTTTCCATATCAGAGCAGGGCAACTTTGTCAGATCCAGTCGGGATACGGAATCATAACGAATGCTCTTGAGAATGTACTCAGAGCCATCCGCCTCAAAATCGAAAGAGAGAATTTGCTGCGGGTCATTAATGAGGTAAGCTTTAGGTGCTGATAAACCCAAAACTCGGGCTTGCTCACATAACATATACTTGTTATCCAGAGTCTGGGTCACTTCCGGGGTAAAGTGCAGAACCTGACAATGGCTTGGCAATTGCTGCCCTGCGATCGCATCGTAATAACTAGCTACTGGACTCGACACTGGAATAAAAGTATCCACTTGTTCCTGCTCAACCAGGCGCTGTAGAGCCTGGGTATAGGCTTCTGGATCCTGAGCCGGATCAGGTACGGTGTAAAACCGATCCACTGCATTGGAAAAACGATGACCAGATAACCAATATTTGTGGGTTTCTACCAGAATGACCCGATGCCCTGCATTGGCAAAGGAACGCGCTAGTTGCAGTGCCTTGGTCATTTTGCCCCCAGTAATAAGAATCGTTTGGGAGGTTTGACTCGAGGGCTTTGGTGGTTCAGCCAGGGAGCGTATTCTACTGTAGAGTAGAGCAATACCCACGATCGCGGCATTGAAGGGCAAAGCAAGGGTGAGTAAGGTGAGCACTCCCAGATTACGGAATAGGGCAGATGCCTTGGAATGGAGCGACATAGTATAGGTGTTAGGTGTTAGGTGAGGTTTTACTCTTAAAAAACAAGGCAGAGGACAGAGGGCAGAAGGCTCCAAAGCAAGGGGGAACAGTGATAAGATTTGACTATTTTTGGTAAAAAATCCTGAAATCCCTAAGTGGGATTTTGTGTCAAGTGTTATTGGTCATTAGTACAAAGGACAAACGACAAAGGACAAATGACTAATGACACTTGACAAATGATCAAGCCCTTAACTAACTCAAAGGCTTTGCTTTCGGGTAAATTAACACTTGTGCCGGATAATTGTGAGGCCATCCCTCAAAGGCAGTATGACCTGATCAACACGAGGATCGTCTGCAACAAAACGATTAAACTGTGCAATCGCCTCACCATTAGGAGTACGCTGCTCCATTGGTAGATAAGGTTGGCCTTGAAGAAGGGTATTATCTACCAGGATAAATCCCCCCGGTGTCAACAATCCCTCGTCCAAGATGATCTTAAAGTAATCAATGTACTCGGTCTTGTCAGCATCAATGAAGACCAAATCGAATACCTGATGTTCAGCTGCCAACTGTTGCAAGGTTTGCAATGCGGGGGCAACTTTAACCGTTATCTTGTGTCCATGGGGAGAAACGGCAAAGCAGTCTTGAGCAAATTGGGCAACGTACTCATCGACTTCACAAGCAACGAGATGTCCCTCTTCGGGTAAAGCCTCAGCCATCGCTAAGGCTGAGTAACCTGTAAACATCCCTACTTCCAAAATACGCTGAGCCCCAGCCATGTGAACAAGAAGCTTTAAAGTTTGGCCTTCGAGGTGTCCGGAGAGCATTTCTTGCTCTAATTGACGAACCGTCTCTTGATCAGAAAAGCGTTTGCTCCAGTCTTCCGCCGCTGTTTTTTGCGCCAGTGCTGCTAATGCAGGAGATTCAGGAACACTACATGCTTCAAGGTAAGGATCAATTCCTTTGAGCAAAGCATGAACCTGCTCAAGAGACTGGAGTAAAGCCTCTGGAACCTGAGCGTCAGCAGCCATTTCAACTGTTTTCTCAAGCTGTTGTACAGCAATACCTAACGGTGTGACTGGTCGTGGGGTAGACAGAGGTTTTAATGTAGTTGTCATCATCTTAGCTCCTATTCCAGACCTAAATCACTGAGGTACATTTGTGTCCCTTGCCCTGCATTGGGTAAGGTACTACAGAACTGCTCATGAGCTTCAATGGCAGACTCCAGCACTCCGGAGGAGACCTCTTGAGCATAGTCACAGGAACCAATCCCGGTGGGTAGCGGTGCCCACAAGCCCCCTTGTCCACGCTTACGGCGCATGTTCTTCTGGCCTTCAAGCATCAAGTCAATATCTTTCAGAATGGGATGATAAGCTGAGAGTCCAATAGCGGTACAAAGGCCAACAATGCGATCGCGATCAGCAGCCGTGAGCCATCCCATTTCTAACGCTAAGGTTGCACCAAATGCCATACCAATACCGACAGCATGACCATGCATCAGTTTTACCGCAGGTTCAAATCGAGGACTCCAGGTATGACCATAGGCATGGGGACGGTCTTGATAGGTTTCAAACATGTTTGTCCCTTCATGCTTCATATAAGAGAACAGAGCACGATAGATTACCTCATCGGCAATTTCAGCTAGTTCTGCATCCTCTCCCAGAGTCGCAAAGTGGGTTTCGAGTAGGCGTACTCCATGCTCTTCCATCAGCTCAAACAGAACAGGATCATCCGTAACCGCCATCTTGATAATTTCCGCCATGCCGTTACGCACATGCCCAGTTTCTAAGGTGCGGAAAAAGTTACGATCGACCAGGGTCAAAACAGGAGGATGGTACGCCCCAATACTGTTTTTGAACTGACTGCCATTGGTACAAGTACGGGGTGAAGGACCAGCATCGATCGCGGCGACTACAGTTGTCCCGATCAGAATATAAGGTGTACGGCGATGCTGCAAGGCACAGGCTAGACCGGCAACATCACTGAGAACACCACCACCAACAATCAATACAGGTTCATTACGAGAGACATCGCAACCATCCTTACCTAAAAAGCGAAGCAGCTTCTGAACCGTTTCCGGGGTTTTATCCGATTCCCAGGCACGACAAACTTCGAGTTGCAGTGGAATCTCATGGTGCTCAAAGTAGCGACGAAGTTCTGCACCATACAATTGGTCAACTTTCTGATCCACGATCGCAACACAGCGACCACGACGACCATAGACCTCAGCCAGGGTCATATTATCGGGATCAAAAACACCATTGATCAACTTTACCTCAGCTCTTAATGTATAGCTGGCCGAGACTTCAAACGAGCGGCTATCGTTACTAGCTTGGATCTCTCCATGTCCGGTATACCACTCCGAAGTACGGTACTTAGAGAGATGGTTAAACTGAATAATTTGCTGCGCTTCAGCAGCCGAATATTCTTGGGATGCTCCGGTTGAAGCTCCCAAATTGGGCGTAGATTGAACCATGACGACTACTGATATGGAACGGTATATGTAAATAATTACGTGATAGGCAGAGGGTACTTTGTTTGCAACCCCTGATGATTCCTATCATAGCAGAAAATGAAGGTTTGTAAAGTTTTGTAAAACATATTGTTTAAATTTATTTATCAGTCGTTGCAGCAGACTGGCAGGTTAACAGGGCCCTAAGCAAGCTGGAGCCTTGCTCTGGCAACCCTTAGTGATTTGTAAAGTAGTGAAAATAAATGAGTAAACATTTGTTTGGATTCTGAGAATAGATGAGGATGACCTTTGCGACAACGGCAAACCTTAGCAATAGCCATCTTGCAGTTGCCAGCCAAGAGCATCACCCCCTCGAATACCTATGCAGGATCTGGTTTGTCAAAAAAATGGAGTTGCGATCGCTGCTAAGTCACAGATTAGCTTAAAACTTTCTATCTACAAATTGACATGCAGAATGTGGGATAGAATAGTAAAGTTACCATCCCTTGCCGGTCGTTTGGCCAGCGATTTTGTCCCAACTAAAACCTAACACCTAACTTGGTAATTTGTTGAATCGCTGCTAAATCAGGAGGTTGTTGCTGACTGTTCATTCCTAGCCACAGCAGATACTCAACATTACCAGCTGGTCCGGTAATTGGTGACCAAGTTAAGCCTTTATAGAGCCACCCTCGCTGTTGTGCTGCTTGTAATACTTTTGCGATCGCTTGTGAGTGATCATAAGGATCGCGCACTACTCCTTTTTTGCCAACCCTATCACGTCCTACTTCAAACTGTGGCTTGACTAACAGTACTAATTCACGGGGTGGGGTCAGCAGTTGCCACAAGGCATCCAAAACTTTAGTGAGGGAAATAAAAGAAATATCCACAACTCCCAAGTCAGCGTAGATTTCTTGGTCTCCATACAAATCAGCAGGTTGCAGATAGCGCAGATTCGTGCGTTCTTGCAAAACAACTCGCTGATCATTGCGCAAACTCCAAGCAACTTGCCCATAACCAACATCAACCCCATAAACTAGTTTGGCTCCAGCTTGCAGTAAGCAGTCGGTAAAACCACCAGTGGAAATACCACCATCGAGGCAAATGCGTCCCTCTACAGAAATGTCAAATTCCTTCAGGGCCTTAGCCAGCTTTTCACCTCCTCTGGAAACGTAAGGTGGTTTTTCCTTAATCTGAATTTTAGCAGTCGTTTTTACCTCAGTTCCTGGTTTATCTACTATTTGCTGATTTACCTTCACTTCGCCAGCACGAATCAGTCGTTGGGCTAACTGTCTGGATGAGCAGAGGTCTAAGTCTACCAATAACTTATCAAGTCGTTGTTTGTTGTTTGTTGTTGGTTGTTGGTTGTTTGTTGTTTGTTGTTTGTCGTTTGTTGTTGGTTGTTTGTTGTTGGTTGTTGGTTGTTTGTCGTTTGTTGTTGGTTGTTTGTTGTTGGTTGTTGGTTGTTGGTTGTTTGTTGTTTGTTGTTGGTTGTTTGTCGTTGGTTGTTTGTTGTTGGTTGTTGGTTGTTGGTTGTTTGTTGTTTGTTGTTTGTCGTTAGCCAATGTCACTAAAATCACTTACTTTATATTCTATTTGCAAATCATCTCTCAAACTTGATTTTTACCTTCTTCAATAGCTTCATCGACAATTGTTTTAAGATTTTTTTCGCTTATTCCTTGTTCCTTGGCTTTTGCTTCTATACTTTCTTTAGTATCAGAAGCATTAACAGCAATACCCTGCTCCTGCATCTTTTGCTTAAGAATTGAGATCACAGCTTGATCGTATTGCTGTTTTTTATCATTAGGAAGCGTATAATACCAAATAAGTGTTCCTGCTCCACCAAGGGCAAACAACCCTGCAATTAATGGAATGATGAAAACCATAACTTAAATTTTCTCCACTTGTTACTTGTTACTTGTTACTCGTTACTCGTTACTTGTTACTCATTACTCGTTACTTGTTACTCATTACTTGTTACTCATTACTCATTACTCATTACTCATTACTTGTTACTTATTCAGCAAGCCCTAATTAAGGATTTCCAATCAAACTATAAAATAGCTTCATGAAGCTGTCTGTGTCTACATCTAGACAGGCATCGACATTTGGGGGAAAGGTGGATTCATCCCGACGATCGCGCCAATCTGCTAGGGACATACCTGAAGTAAACTTGCCTTCGGTTTCCACTACCATATAGACGGATTCTGTTGACACTAAATTGGGATCAATGGCTACACCAACAGCTAAGGGATCATGTAGATAGCAGCCATGGAAACCTTCGTTGTCTCGATAGAAAGCCATATAAACCCCTGTACAATCGGCAATAAATTGAGATACTGCCGACGGATGTTTCTGGACGTAATCTTCTATATCTTTACGGGGAAGCGGTGCCTTCATCGCCACATCCAGTCCCACCAACGTCAGGGGGATACCGGATTCCATCACGACTTGTGCCGCGTCGGGATCGACAAAGAAGTTGAACTCAGCAGCGGCTGAAATATTGCCTGGAACCTTGACGGCTCCCCCCATAATTACGATGCGACCTACTTTTTTTAGAGTAGTGCGATCGCGCAGGTACAGGTGTGGATTTTTCATCATTGTCATGGCTGTTTAATTAATGAGTAATGAGCAGTAGTTGGACTTCAGTCCAAAAAAAAGGTGACCAAACAAGTCAGCTTCAAGCGATTCAGAAACCGGGTTTCTTGGGGAAATGCTAATATGAGAGTTATTATTCTTGCTAGAAACCCGGTTTCTCAGATTAAATCACAAGCAACAATTCGAGAAAACGTTCCCAGGTGAGATCTTTGTCGCCGATTTGCTGTCGTAAAAAGGTCACTTCCTCATGAGCAAGAGGAGGCTCATCCACACTTGTTAATACCACATTCATTTCTTGTAGATCAAGTTTCCCATTCCCATCACTATCAATGGGAATAAAATAGGTATAAAATTCATCTAACCGCGAGATCAAACGACGATGGCGCAGCAACAATTCACCGAACTCCTCAAAGTCAATCTCGCCGCTGTTATCGAAATCCATGCTGGAAAAAGCAAAGTTGAGTTCCTCATCACTGAGGGAATGTCCCGCCTGCTGGAAGTGATAGCGGAGTTCTTCCATGGATAAACTGCCGCTGTTATCCCTGTCGATGGCATTAAAGATATAGCGCAAATCACCCTTAATCTCCTGGGGGGCTCGGTCAAATAAGACTTTGTGGTGCTCTCCTTGCATAGCTCCCTGCAACTGACGACGAAACGCCGAAATAACCTCTTTAGCTGTGAGGTAGCGAAATCGATGTTCTTCGGGATTAGCGATTGAGTAGGGGGCAACGGGGACAAGAGAGGAGAGAGAATGCCTTAACACCAAAAAACATCCATATACGGCTACCTGAAAGGGAATTGATAGAATTGGTAAACCTAAGGGAGTCATCACCAGACTCAGCAACCAGGCGAGCAACGCCGCCCCTAAAGCCCCAGCACAACCTGCCCCAAGGCTGCGCAGGTTAGGTGCATAGAATATACCACCAATAGCGATCGCTGTTAAAACCGAGTTATAGCCCCATAATCCAGCGTACAGTACATTCAAATCTACTCCCAGCAGGATTCCCGTGAGCAATCCAATGGCACATCCAAGAACCGCAACCAAGGCTCCCATTGGGCTGCACAATCCTAGAGCGATGATAATTAAAACCGCAGATACCATGCTGCCGGAAAAAAAGACTTGACCCACTCCAGTGACTAAAGCTGATAAGATCCGCACCCCATCTAGGGACTCAGCTGGGTTAGGGAACGGCGGTGGTGTCCCTAGCTCAAAGAAGGGTTGGGGAATGTAGATGACACCTGCTAAAAACACCAAAGTGATGAAGATAAATGGCACTCCCATTGATGGTAGCTTCAGATGCACAGCCATCCACAACCCTAAATGCTGCATCAATACCGTACTCAGGGCAGCACAAACCGCGATTGCCAGTGCCCAAAACAGATTGCCACTGCCATTTCCCCAGCTACCAAAAGTGCCTAATGCTAATCCGATTACTGCTCCATTGAAGCCAAAAATGCCGTTACGCACACTAGCCCTCTCAAGATTCATTCCATAGGCTGTTACTGTCGCCGCAACCACTCCGACAATCAGCATCAAGGCTACCCAAGGGGACTGAATCAAAACAGCCAGGATGCTCAGTAGTCCACTAATCGGATTGTTAGCAAACCCTACCTGGCCAATGCCTCGTAAACTCGCATTAATCAAATCCAGTAGTGGACGACGCTCCACTGATTGGTTAAAGTCTTGCAGGGTTCCCATAATCGGGAGAGGATGTCGATGGGATACCTTCTCCGATTCTAAGAGTTTAGAGAGCAGTTCATGGAGAGGCAAAGATTGAGAGTTTGTTTGGTTAATCTGAGAAGCTTCAGACATAGGAATGAAATATGGCGACAGGGTATCATTTTGTTGCAGAGGATACCGATTATCAGAATAGGTTTTTTACATTAGGCGATCGCTAATTTATTGTCAAGGTGATATGGGGAGATTAAGCTGAAACCCTGATTCTTTCGTATACCCCCAGACTAATGCCTCGCTTCGCTAACGCAAACCGCCTCTAGACACCTTACTGGGCAAAGGTTTACAATCGATCAGTCTCAAACTAATGGTTTCCCTGGAGAATAGGTAGATGTCAGCCAAAGTGACCTGTCCCGATTATGTTTGGTGGCTCATACCAGAAAAACTGGCGGGGATGTCTCGCCCTCCGTTAGAGGATTTACCCCAACTTTACCAGGCAGGTATACGGGGGATTGTCTCTGTTATGGATGAGCCTTCAGGTATTAAAGAGTACCAAGAAGGAGGATTTCAAGCTCTTTGGCTGCCAATTACGGGAGGGAAACCACCTACCGTAGAGCAGGTGAAGCAGTTTATTGAGTTTGCCAAACCCCTAATAGAAACTAATCAGCCAGTAGTAGTCCATTGCACCAGTGGTAATCGTAGGACAGGGACATTACTTGCTGCTTATTTGGTGGGTTTGGGAGAAGATCCACAAAGGGCAATTTCCATGGTTCAGGAGGCACGCCCTACAGCAGAATTAAGGGATGCTCAAAGGGAATTTTTATTGAAGCTGCCAGAATTATTGGCATAGATAATCATCAACACTGGATGCTTTGGACTTAATCATCCTGAACAAACAACCAATAACAAACAACCAACAACAAACAACCAACAACAATCAACTATGAATCCTTGGCTCTGGATGAAGGGTGCTGAGGATCTCACTTTCTCTAATTGCCAACTCTTCCAATCGCTCATTAACCACATCCCGCTCAAAATAGGTATCAGCCAGTAGCCAATAAACACCATAGTGACGAGCTTCAGAGGCCATCAGGCTACCATAAAATCGAGCTAACTCTCGATCCCGACAGTGAGTGGCGAGTAATCCCAATCTTTCGTGGGAACGAGCCTCGATGAGACCACAAATTAGTAAGGAATCCAACAACCGGTCTGGTTCATTGTGGCGCATTTGAGCCTTCAGCTGGGCTCCATAGGGGGGTGATGAGAGGGGAGCCAGGGGAATACCACGACGTTCAAGCCATTGGTTGACTAGCTCAAAATGCTCTAATTCCTCCCTCGCGATCGCAGTCAGCTGACGTACCAGTTTATTATTGGATGGGTAGCGAAACATTAAATTCATCGCCACTCCCGCTGCTTTGCGCTCACAATGGGAATGGTCAAGCAAAATGACATCAAGGTTAGAGAGTGCTTGTTCGACCCAAGCCCAGCTGGTGGGATTTTTGAGAGTATTAATCAAAGTAATGGTAGAATAAGACACTATTTAGGGGCAGCCAACTCGACTTCAGGACAGAGACAAAATCTAGCGATCGTCAGATATACTACTACTTTTACCCGATTGTGGCAGATAATACCCTGTAAACCAGAGATTTTTCAGATAATTCTGAAAAATCTCTGAAACTTGGTTTGGGTGGTTGTATTAATTATTAATAGACATCTTCTATATTAAAGAATCTTGCCGATAAATAAAGGCATACTAGAAACAGTAGGTGTGGCTTATATATAAAAAAACACCACTCAAGCTAGATTCCAAGGGTGTTATCGGGATATTTGGAGCAACTGGATTTGGATAAGAACTAAACATGACCCACCGTAGTATTGTTATTGGTGACGTACATGGTCACTACCACACCCTAATGACCTTATTGGAAGCGATCGCTCCTACCAGTGAAGATCGGATTTATTTTCTTGGGGACTTAATTGACCGAGGACCTCACAGTGCTCAGGTAGTAGACTTTGTTATGGCCAACCCCTACCCTTGCCTGTTGGGCAATCATGAGCAAATGCTACTAGATATCCTCGGTCATGGAGACGTTTATGGTCCAGCACTGCAAGCTTGGCTCTCTAGTGGTGGTCATTCTACGATCAATAGTTATGGTGAGGATGGTGTCAGCCAAGAACATATGGACTGGATGCGCACACTACCATTGTATCTGGATTTGGGAGACACTTGGTTAGTTCATGCTGGTGTTCATCCTCGAATTGCTTTGGACCGGCAAAACTGTGAGCAATTCTGTTGGATTCGCAATGAGTTTCATAGTATCGAGAAACCTTACTTCCCCGATAAATTGATTATCACAGGTCATACCATTACCTTTACCCTACCAGGAGTAAATCCTGGAGAACTTGCTCAGGGGTGCGGCTGGCTAGATATCGATACCGGTGCTTACCATCCTAAAAGTGGTTGGATGACTGGCTTGGATATTACCAATTCTATGGTTTATCAAGTCAACGCCTATGAATCTCTAGTGCGCCAATTACCCCTCGAAGAAGCAGTAGTCAAAATAGAGCCTTCCCAGATCTCCCGTCGGCGTTCGATGTTATTTTCTTGAATGGGGAATGGGGAATTGGGAATTGGGAATTGGGAATTGGGAATTGGGAATTGGGAATTGGGAATTGGGAATTGGGAATTGGGAATTGGGAATTGGGAATTGGTTAGTTTAAATATCTTCCTTGTCTCCCTTGTCTCCCTTGTCTCCCTTGTCTCCCTTGCCTCGCTTGTCTCCCCATCCCCCCATCCCCCCATCCCCCTATCTCCTTACAAGAGGACGGATCTGATTACGGTAGGCAATCTCATCCAAGCCATCCCCAACCAAGGCAGTTTGCGGGTCGATCGCTTGCTCTAAGGCTTTAATGCGTTGAGGTGTTGCAGGGTGAGTACTTAAAAACTCTGGCACAGATGCTCCAGCGTTCAGGAGTTTTTCCATGAAGCTTACCATGCCATAGGGAGCATAGCCTGCCCTTGTTAAGTTTTCCAATCCCAACTTATCCGCCTCAAATTCGTCTTTACGACTGTTGGGACGCCTGAGAGCCAATTCTACCCCTAGCTGAATGGCAACATTCCGGTCTAAACCAGCAACTGCTGTTAAACCATTCGCGATCGCGGCTTCCCTTATTTGCTTGATAGAATGACGTGCGACGATATGGGCAATCTCGTGAGCCACCACACTGGCTACTTCTGCTTCGTTATCTGCTTCTGTAAGCAAGCCAGTATTCAGGTAAACAAAACCTCCCATCGTGGCAAAAGCATTAACACTGGGATCATCGACTACCTGAAAAGTATAGGGAATCTCAGTTCTTTCACTATATTGCACTAGTCGCTGACCAATTTGGTTAACGTAGCGATTAACTTGCTGATTGCGATAGAGTCGGACTTCTTGTCTCACTAATTGTTGATTAATCTGCCTACCCAGCTGCACTTCTTGGTTATCAGAAATATTCGACAACTGGATAATCTGAATCCCCCGCAGCAGTAGCTCAAATAGGGGAATGGCTTGACTCACCCGAGGTGTTGCCACCACCAGACTCACAGCCATAAACACGGATATTAGGGGGTATAACAGAAAACGACGATGACGACGAACAAGTGAGGAAAACGGATTCAACATAGCAAATATGATTAAAATACATGTATTGGAGAAAAAAGTAAGAAGTTATTTAAGAACTCCTTAGCCATTGATGTCCCGATGTACTAGAAAGGTAGACGTTATTGGAAGCTGTTAAGTTGCCATAACTGCTCAATGTGAGCCTATTATATTTTAAGAAACAAGGGAACAGGGAGTAGGGAGTGTTTCCTCGATCCGTTGGTATTAGCTCAAGCTTACGGCATCAGCTTCCGCAACAAAGCTGATAGCTGATAGCAATTTTCCTTATTTTTTGCTATTATTATTGAATAATAGGATAGGTGTGCGCCTGTAATGACCGAAGCTATAGTATGAGGGAAATCAGCGGGTAATGGCAAGAGAGGAAGTAGTGAGATTGTTCAGAGCAGCTCAAGCTAATCCTGGTTTAAAGGAGCAGCTCAACCAAGCTCCCAATCCAGAGGCATTTGTGAAGATGGCCGCAGAATGTGGCTATAACTTTACTCTTGAAGAGTGGCAAGAGATGACGCGCTTCTCTGTGGAAGAGTTGGAGGGGGAACTCTCGGAAATTCCAGGTATTTGACCAAATCAATGAGTTCAGTAGTGGCGTGACACAGCTAAAATAATGTAATAGATGTAGGTTGGGTAGAGGAACGAGACCCAACACAGACGTCTCCGGTGTTGGGTCTCGAAGAAAGCTCTACCCAACCTACTGGCTAAAATGGATTCGTCAGCCTTCTAACTCGACTCCTGCAGTAGAAGTAAACATGAACAAAATTAAAGCTCAAGCAGCAAAAGTTGGAAAAATCCTGTTCAGCACAGAAACCTGGGCAATTTACAAACGAGCAATTGTCCTGAGTTGGAACCTGCTGAGGGAATTGGTTCGGCTTATTTGGTTAATTATTTGCCTGGGGATTTTCCTGGTTGCCTGGTTGTGGACTAATTCTCTGCAAGTGGCTCAAGACCTACAATCATGGTATGCCAGTATTGAAGAGCCCAAGGCAGATCACGTTTTGGATGCAGCGGGAAAGGAACTGTTACTAGCAGGAACAACAGGAGCAGAATTAGCACTGACCCATGCTAAAAATCAGCTGGGAATTGAGGAGGAACCGGAAGCGCTCGAAATTCCAGCGATCCCTCCGGAAGTTTCTCAGTTAAAACAACAATCATTAGATCAGTAATAGTGAACTTTTAAGAAACAAGGGAATGGGGAATGGGGAATGGGGAATAGGGAATAGGAAAGAGAATTGTTTCTCAATAGTCAATTGGAGGGGGGTGAAGCGCTCCTTGGGAGCTCTTAAAAAACAAGGCAGGAGGCAGGAGACTCCGAGGCAGAAGGATTGGATAGGAATACAAAAGTTAGGAATTGAGCCATGCCAGATCAAATCATGTTCCAAGAGGATGCCTATGTCGTTCTCGAAACTAACCAGCCGGAGGTCTTTCTGACAGCAGCAGAACTACTCGAAAAACTCAAAGTAATTTTAGCTGCTCAGCAGGAAGATTTGCCCAGAGAATTACAACATTTGACTTCCGTAGAGGAGCAAGCTCAGTACTTGATGGAAAATTCCTGCGAGTTGGATACTGAGCCTGGAGAATATTTACAGTGGTATGTTGTCCGCTTGGAAAAGTAGTGGCGTGACACACCTAATTTGTTGCAATAGATGTAGGTTGGGTCGAGGTAACGAGACCCAACACTCCTTGTGGGCTAAAAAGGTGTAATAGATGTAGTGTGTTTGTGTAGCGTGCGCGTAGCTCAAACATCTTGCTTGCTGGAAGTCAGACGCGAGCAAGATGCTCGCACTACTCAAAATCAAAACTACCCAACCACTTTCTGGAATTAGTATTACCTTATATCAAGTTCGGTAGAATACTTACACTTTGGTTGCAACAAAGGCAGAGGGCTCGAAGGCAGAAGGCTCCAAGGGAAGAAAGAAGGTTGCAAGGGAGAAGGGAATTATAAGTGATTATCCTTTCCTTGATATTACTCCCCCATCTCCCCATCCTCCCCACACCTTATTTGGGTACTACAATCATCGCCAAATCAACCTGATCCTCCTCAGGTTGCGTCAAATCTACTCGGATATCAGGGCCAAAAAACTTCTCAATCTTTTCTTGCTTTTGTTGCCAAGTCTCCAAATCGATTAAAGGTGAGGCAAATTCCAGCACCAGAGTATAGGCTCCATCTACTTCAGTTTCTCGTAAACCGATCAATAAAGGTCTTTCCTCATCTGTAGGTGATAGTCCCAGACGCTCCAAGGATTCATCAAGATGAGCTTGTTGACCATAACGATACCGCATCACGTCTTCGCGAATTTGGTTTTGAGTGGAGGTTGCTTGACTCTGTCGCAGTTGCTCTACCTCAGGAGTTGTTGGCTGGCTGAAGTTTATGGGTTTTAACTCTGAAGCTTTAAGGGCAAGACCTCCGAGTAACAGAGGAATCCCATAGAAGAATCCTACGAGATTTAAGGTGGCTCGGTCGGTAGCGTAGGCAATAAAACCCATCAAGGTGAGCAAGCCTCCGATAACTAAACCCAATGTCCCCAGAGAAGTTCGAGGTAAAATTTTCACTACGATATTTAGATTGAAATTGCTTTAGCCTTATTAAATTATCAAATGTAGGAGTTTGAGGAAATAGTAAGAGCTGATGGTGATCGCTTTGTTGTCGTGTGATCGCACTGCGTTGGGTGGGCAAAATCGATCCCACATGCCAAAACTTTGCACTATTTTTGGTCAAAAATACTGAAAGCCTTGTCTGGTAATGCTTATACACTCATGTAGCGGATTTTTATTATCACATTATGGAAACCAAGCAGCTATAAACGAGAAATGTGGGGCTGTCAGGCAACATTAAAGTTTCCAGTGATCAAGCTCCTAGATTAGGATAGCGACTTTGGCAAGAAATACAAACATTAAAGGAGAACAAAAAGATGCCTTACATTACTAGTGTTGAACGTATAGGAATTGAAAAGGGATTACAGCAAGGGAAAATAATGAATGCTCAGAATAATATTGTCCAGATACTTGAGGTTAGGTTTGAAGATGTGACGCAAGAATTGAAGCAAATGATTGAGAAATTAGATGATCTTGAACTACTAGGAGAACTTCTCACTCAGGCGGTTAAATCTCCATCATTAGAAGCATTTGAATCTGTTGTCAGTCAAAATGCTGCTGAGGGTAAGCTCGTGACGGAAGAAGAGTAGGCTGATAGCTTAAGGAAAGTGTGGAGAAACCGGGTTTCTTACTGAGATCTCGCTTTCGAGGGCAAAATTATCCCAGAAACCCGGTTTCTGACATCAGGCGATACAGTTGTGTTTCACTCCAGGAGGGGGACTGGAGGCTATCGGGAGGGGATTGCACCATGCTCAATTCCAATTCCCAATTCCCAATTCCCAATTCCCAATTCTCAATTCCCAATTCTCAATTCCCAACTTCCGGTGCAACTAAAGTAAAACCTTCGGCAGTACCCAGGGAAATGCTATTGGGTAACCCCAAAGTATCTAAGGCTGACTGATCTAATAATAGGTAAGGTTGAGTTGACCACAACTGTTGCAAAGCGGTAATATTTTGGGGAATTACTAAGCGATCACTATAAAAGTCTAAACTGGGACGCCCGTAGTCAAAGGAAGTATAGACGGCTACCCCTGGCTTGGCTTTCTCCCTAATCAAAGCAGCAACCGGCTTAACGGGGAAGGCTTCGTTTAACTCCCAAATCCAGGATTGAGAACTCATCAACAATGCTAAGGCTAAGTAGCTTCCTGCCAATAATATCGGTATGAACCATTGGTTGTGCTGAGTTATTTGCCAAGCTGCTAAACCCATCGTCAGCGCCACAACCACTCCCATGATAATTAATAGTAGTTGTGGATCTACCAAGCAAAAGTAAACCAAACCTCCTAAACTAGCAGCGGAGAATAAGCTGAAGATACCGGCGATGATTCCGGGATAACGGCGGGAGTTTTCCCAAAATTCCGCCAGTTGAGCCGCTACTGCTAGGGCAAAGAAAGGGTACAAGGGGATAATATACCAGGGTAGCTTGGTTCTCATCACGGAAATTGCTCCGAGATAGATCAATGTACCTAGTAGTACCAGCATTCCCCAAGGAGTATTACGTTTTTGCCAAGTTAAGTATAAGCCTCCAGGCCAAAACACCAGCCAAGGGCAGCTATATTTGAGTAACTCTACCAGATAATACCAAGTTGGACCAGTATTACCCCAGACTGCTTGAGAGATGCGATTAAAACCTTGAGCTTGGAAATGTACCTGTAAAAAGACTTCTCCATAATGTTGCCATTGAGCATCATACCAAGCAAAGACTGATACACCACCTAAAAGTAAACCTAGCCAAAAATAGAGATTCTTCAGGATTGCCAGTTGCCCGTTAGCGAGGATAAATGCCGCCGCGATCGCTCCTAGCAATAGTACAATAATTCCTTTAGTTAGAGCCATCAGCCCTAAGGAAATACCAATACCCATAGCCCACAGCCGATGCCAACGGGTTCTGAGTATACAGAGCAATAACAGTAGCAACAGAGTCACAATCATACCATCCAGCATCGCCAAACGAGTGTGACGCACTACTGGTAACAGGGTTAAGTAAACCAAAGCTGCCAACAGGGAGGGTAACCGCTGAGGAAAAATTTCTCTTCCCAATAGGTAAAGTAGGGGAACCCCAACAGCAGAGAGTAGGGCGAGGGGCAAGCGTGTGGTAAATTCGTTGACACCTCCCCAATGGTAGCTCAAAGCCACTAACCAGTACATTAAGGGTGGCTTAAGGAGAAAGGGTTGTCCCAGATAAGTGGGATGAAGCCAATTCCCACTACGGTACATATCTCTGGAGACAATGGCATAGTAGCCTTCATCCCAGTCTCGTAAGGGTAAGTCTCCAAGAGCTATACACCAAAGGACAACAGCTGTGATTAACAAACCCAAGAACCAGGGTAACTCCCTCATCAGGGAGCGATTGAAGGTTAGCGCTAATTTACTCATTTAATTGAAGAGAAACCAGGGAGCAGGAGGTAGGAGGCAGGAGGCAGGAGGCGAGGAAGGAGGTAGGAAATAGTGTTTCTCTTATTGAATTGGGGACGCAAAGCGCTATTGTAGGCGCACACTTATCCTATTATCCAGATAGTAGCAAAAAAACAGAAAAATTACAACCAATCACAGATTTTCCCTTGCGATCGCCTGATTTTATGATTATTTTAGTGCTTAACAAGGAGGATGGGAGGGGATCTAAAAAGATTAAGCTCATAACTAGCAATTTGGGTTATTAGTTGTAATTTTGATAGTTTCTTGCTATTATATTAATAATGGAATAGGTGTGCGCCTATGTGGATACAACAATATGCTTTTGTTGAAGGTAATAGGTAGAAAGCGATCAGCTATGCTGGTGCTGTAGGCAATCGCATGAATCATCTATTTTTAGTCCGTTTTAAAGGACTTGAGCTATTAGTCAAGGGTTTGAACCCTTGGCGGGTTATCGCATTTAAAATATTTTTGAGAAAAATCTTAAGATGATCTTGCTTCTCTACCATGATATATACGCAGAATCACCACTTTGTCTTCTTCAACGCGATAGATGATCCTATAGCCGTATCTGCCAGAATCAACCAGCAATGTTCTACAGTTGCTTCCATCCTGAAGCAGTGTTCCCCGATAGGGGAAGTTCTCTAAACTAAAACCAGCTTGCCGGATTTTTTGTGCTGCTTTATTGGCTGCAACTGGATTCTTAGGGACAAGAAAATCGAAATGCCTTTTTAAATCATCTAAAGATTCAGGCAACCATTCTACTTTGGACATGGCAATTCATGATCGGTTCCGATGCTAGATAACCATTCTGCTACTTGCTCTTGTGGAATACTATGCCCTGTTCTAAGATAATTTTCCCAGCGCTGCATATCCTCTTGCCGCATTTCTTCTGTGGTTAAGTCAGGAAAACCCCCCGTTGTGTCAATATCAGCATCTTCAGCCAGCTTTGCCGCAAAATCCTCAAATCGCTCATTATCTAATCGATCATCAGCAGCTGTCAACCAAGCTAAAACAATTTCTTTGACTTGCTCACCAGGAAGCGCTTCAATCTGTTTAACAATCTGCTCCAGCTTTGACATAGTTATTGCCCCTTTGACTGGCAAGATACGGCGTTCCACAATAGTCTTTTGGAATCAGGAATAGGAATTTATACCTTATAGGTGTGCGCCTATTCCATCATTAGGATACTAGCAAGAAATCACAATAATTACAACCAATAAAATATTTTAGGTAGAAAGCAATCAGCTATGCTGGTGCTGTAGGCAATCGCATGAATTATCTATTTTCAGTCCGTTTTAAAGGACTTGAGCTATAAGCCAAGGGTTTGAACCCTTGGCGGGTTATCGCATCTAGCCAGCTAGTGTGCTGTGTTGGGTTTCACTTCTCCTTCGACCGACGCTACGCGAACGTTACACCCAACCTACTATTGCTGAATTCGATCAAGATTAATCAAAGAGCGATCATTATCTTTGACTGGCAAGATGCAGTGTTCCACAATAGTCTTTTGAAGCCTCGGAGCCTCCTACCTTGTTTCTTAGGGGTTTAACCAAAACTGTCAATAACATAATAATTACGATCGCTATCACTATCACTATCATCTATCAAGATTACCTCACCATCATCTGAGTCTATTTCTCTACCCTTCGCCATACTGCGGTTGAGGATTTGCATTAGTCGCAGGGGGGTGAATGATTCTAATTCGACAAAATTACCCGATTCGAGCCATTCTAGTTCCTTAGGCCCTAAATTTTGACGAATCTCTTTGGGTAACAGTTTTGCTTCTGTTGCCGATGCTTCTGAGACTTGGACTGACATATTCCGTTTGGCTGCCATAATCTGACGGGGTAATAGTCCAACATCAATAATCACTACATTACTCTGGGCAAACCAATTGGCATCTGTTTGCAGTTTACGCATTAACTCCATACCATCAGGACTACAATCATGTAAACCATAAACCCGTAAATCAGGGTTGTTACGAAGCATTTCCATAGCAGTAGCAAAAATGCTTTGGGGATAACCGGTTATACTGAGGACAGCACAGTTATTGTTAAAATGGAAGTTATTGGCAATCAACATTTTAGCAATCTGGGTACTGTCACAAACCAGCAGGCGATCGAAACTGTAGGCTGTAATATCGGACGCAATGCTAATTGGAGTTGATTGTTGATGGTCTTGTGATAGAAGTTTCTCTGGGGTAGAGTTGGCTTGATTCCAACGTTCGAGCCATTCTTGTGTCATCGATTGATCAATCAGCAGTGCTCTTTGAGATTGTAGTTGGCTTTGGGAGTACCACAAGCTATATAAAAGTACCACGACACCGAGCATCATCAGCGGCAAACCAAGGATTGTAACCAGGAATAAAAAGCCAAAAACAATTAGCATTACTCCCCATCCCATGATCCAGCCAGCTGTCATTTTTAGGTTTTTTTTGGCTAATCTTTTTTCCAACAAATAGAACAATTGTGTGGGTGTAAAATAGAGAGTGTTATTAGCTGAGATATCGTTGAGCAGCTTGGCAAAAAATGGATCGGTAAACCGATTCCTAGTAGCCATCACCGTGGGCTCAAAGGCAAACTTATGATGACAGTTTTTACACCGTCCGTAATTAGCTAGACGTTCCTTGAGGTTATTGTCTGTGCCGCACTGAATGCATTTCATGGTAGGCGTTCTGGTTTTTAAGTAATGAGTAATGAGTAATGAGTAATAAGTAATAAGTAATAAGTAATGAGTAATGAGTAATGAGTAATGAGTAATAAGTAATAAGTAATAAGCAGTAGAGGGACTTCCGCCCCGAAAAGAAGAAGAAAAACAAGTCAGCTTCCCTTATAACCTCCTGCCTTCTGCCTCCTGCCTTCTGCCTCCTGCCTTGTTCTCAAGGGTATTCAACCGAACTCTACTACCATAATACAAGGGAAAAGTTTAACCAAAACTGTCAATCACATAAAAAGAATTGTCATTATCGCTATCAATATCACCATGGGCTATCGAGGTCACTTCACCATGCCCTGAGTCTACTGCTCGACTCCTAGCGATACTGCGGTTGAGGATTTGCATGAGCCGCAGGGGTGTGAATGATTCTAATTCGACAAGATTCCCCGATTCAAGCCATTCTAACTCGCTAGGAAATAATAAATTTTGACTAATCTCAATAGGTAGCGTTTTCGCTGCTGCTTCCGAGGCTCTTGAGAATCGGACTAATATATTCCCTTTGGTTGCCATAATTTGACGGGGCAATAGCCCTACATCTACAATTACTACATTACTCTGGGCAAACCAATTGGGATCTGTTTTAAGTTGATGCACTAACTTCATACCATCAGAACTACAATTATGTAATCCATAAACCCGTAAATCCGGGTTGTTACGAAGCATTTGCATCGTAGTAGCAAAAATGCTCTGGGGATAGCCGGTAATGCTGAGGACAGCACAGTTATTGTCAAAATGGAAATTATTGGCAATCAACATCTGGGCAATCTCGGCACTGTCACAAACCAGCAGGCGATCGAAACTGTAGGCTGTAATATCAGACGCAATAGTAGCTGGAGTGGATTGCTGACGGGGTTGTGGTAGAAGTTTCTCTGGGGTGGGGTTGACCTGATTCCAACGTTCTAGCCATGCTTGTGTCATTGATGGACTAATCGAAAATGCTCTTGGGGACTTGGGTTGGCGTCGGGACTGCTGCCCACCAAGCTTAAGCATCACGACACCAATAATAATGAATAGCAAACCAATGCCTGCAAAGAGAAGTAAAAAACCCACAAAAATCAGAAAACATCCACATCCTCTTTTCCCAAAATCTGGAACTTTGATGTATTTTTTGGTGGCTAATCTTTTTTTTGACAAATAGAACAATTGTTTGGGGGTAAAATAGAGAGTGTTATTAGCTGAGATATCGTTGAGCAGATTAGCAAAGAATTGATCAGTAAATCTAACATTGGCATTCATCTTCGTGGGTTCAAAGGCAAATTGATGATGACATCTTTTACACCGTCCTCGATTAGCAATACGTTCCTTAAGGTTATTGTTTGTGCCGCATTGAATACATTTCATGGTAGATGTTATGGTTTTTAAGTGATGAGCGCCTAACGGCGAATCCAAAATTATTGCATTCAAAATTAAAAAGGAGAAACAATTCTATTCCCCATTCCCCATTCCCCATTCCCTATTCCCCATTCCCCATTCCCTATTCCCCATTCTCCATTCCCCATTCCCTAGTTTCTCAAAAGTTCATTAAGGTTCACCAAAAACTTGATTGGCTAATAATACACTATAGTCTTCACGTTGACGAATAAGGCGATGCTCTTGTTGTTCTAATAATACTTCCGCAGGAAGAGGACGATGTAAAAAATGAGAAGACATGGCATAACCATAGGCTCCCACATCAAGAATAGCTAGAATATCGCCGATGGCTAGTGGAGGAAGTTGACAGTTACGCCCTAGGTAGTCACGGGAATAGGTAGTATTGCCACAGATATCTGTGAGAAAGGGGGGATTAGTATTAGAGGAGGAGAGGGAGACAATTTCCCGATAACCACCATGTACGGCAGGAACAGAGAGATTGGCAACCGTGGTATCAACTCCTACAATTTGCTTACTATCCTGCCATTTTACAGATACAACTCTCGTTAATAGTGTGGCACATCCTGCGATCGCGGCTCGTCCTGGTTCAATTAGCAATTTAATTGGCTGGCTCAACTGTTGTAGCCTTTGTGTCAACTCCTTGCCAAATAAATGCCAATCAAAGGCACTACCATCATGCCGATAGGGATAACCAAAACCACCGCCAAAGTCTAAATATTCCCAATCTGGTAACTGTTGGGCTGTATCTAGGATAGTATCAATTACCTGGGTGAAAGCCTTAGTAGCGTTAGTGCCTGTACCCCGGTAAAAATGTAATCCCTGGAGTTGGAGCCCCGCTTGCCTAGTAATAGCGATCGCTTGGGGAAATTCTTCGGGACGAACACCAATGCGGCTATCTCCATTGATTTCAGGTTGATTGAGCCGTAGACCAAGGTAGAGTGGTAAGGTATGGGAGGGGGGCAGGGATTGATAAACCTCACAACACAATTGCAGTTGAGAGAGGCTGTCTAAATTCAGGGTAGTTATCCCCCAGTGCAAAACTTGTTCCATTTCTGCTTGATTGAGATTGCTACCGCTGTAGACAATCTGTTGCGGTGGAAAGCCAGCACGCAACCCCAGGTAAATATCACCAGGGGTGTTGGCATGAAGTCCCCAACCAGCATCACGGAAAATTTGCAGCAGTGCAATATTGCCGTTGGTGACACTAGCAAAATGAAATTGAGTGTAGGGGTAAGCGATCGCTTGGCTAATATAATCAATAGTTTGCCGCAAGTGATCGCCATCGTATATATATAGAGGTGAGCCGTAGATAGCTAGTAACTTCTGAGCCTGCTCCAGGGAGAGGGAGTTTGGAGTTTGGAGTTCATAAGTAATTGGCATAATTAGATATAGAGATAAGGGAGATGGGGGAAAGAAAATGTAAACGATTACCGAGTAGTATTGCCCATTGTCGATAATCGGACTCTAGTTACTTACAGTAATTGAAGCAGAAAGCCCACTCCTTCTAGGTGTGGGATGAATGCGCAGCACCTTAAGGTGCAGTCTATCTTGTTTTTTGATTAGCAATATATTTTTTGATTGTTTCGGTAGATGCATCACCAGCAGTTCCACAAAAATAACTTCTAGTCCACATTG
>JAAHGR010000429.1 GCA_010672425.1 Symploca sp. SIO2E6 | reverse complement strand
TCAGAAATCGTGGTATTGAAGAAAATGCGCTAGGGCATAGCGTGTGTGAAAATGCCTGTGGAGATGATGGGACAGGGGCTTTGCCTAGTTACCAATCGGTGAAGCAGGAACTCTTAAATGTGAGTTTAAGAATCCCCCATTATACTGCTCCCGCAGTTAATGGGGGAGTATGTCAACAACTGGTAGAGTTCAATGATGTCAACTAGTGATCAGGGAATTGTTTTGAGTTCATGCACCAGAAACTAAAAAATCAACTTATCCAATTATTATCCCTCTTACTCTGCTATTGGGGATTAAACCTGAAGACTAGTCCTGTTGCTGCTCAATCCATTACCGCTACACCGGATGGCACAGGGACTATCATTAATCATAATGGCAATACTTATAATATTCAAGGGGGAACCTCAGCTGGGGAAAATTTATTCCATTCCTTTACCGAATTTGGTTTAGATCCCCAGGAAGTTGCTAATTTTCTCTCCTTACCCGAAATCAACAATATCTTGGGTAGGGTCACGGGAGGTAATGCTAGTGTTATTCAAGGTTTAATCCAAGTTACTGGGGGGAATTCTAACCTGTATTTGATGAATCCTGCCGGTTGGGTATTTCACCAAGGAGCCAGTTTGGATGTACCTGGTAGTTTTGGTGTCACGACTGCTACTAGGATGGGTTTTGAGAATGGTTATTTTAATGCTAGTGGTGATAATCTGTACAGTAACTTAACTGGTAATCCCACTAGTTTAATCTTTGATCAGAATAATCCTAGTTGGATTATTAATGAAGCAGATTTAGCAGTTGAACCTGGTGCTAGTCTTTGGGCAGTGGGAGGAGGTATCGTTTCCACTGGTACGATAACAGCTGAAGGAGGAGAGGTTACCTTGGCTGCGGTGCCTGGGAATAATCAAGTGAGGCTTTCCCATGAGGGGATGGTGTTGAATCTGGTGCTGGATGCTGCACCCGTAGGAGGGAATAATAGTAGTGTAACCGGTATTCAGTCGGTGGATATTCCCCGTTACTTGACTGGGGGTAGTGATGAGGGTCATGCTAATTATGCGATCGTTGAGGATGATGGTAGCGTTAGGTTAGTTAATCGTGAGACGGTAATTGAAGATGGTGATGTGGTAATTGCTGGGGAAGTTACTGCTGATGAGATTACCTTGATGGCGGCGGGGAGGGTAAAGCCGACGGATTATGATTTGGTAAGTAGCCATCCGGTGGTGGTGTTATTCCCGGAAGAGATTGGAGATAATCTGGAAACTACCTTTATCGATGCAGGGATTAATGATTATCAAGGGGAAGATGCTTATCAGGCTTTCCTCTATGGGGGAAAACCGGGGACGATTTCCCAGATAGTTGCTCATGAGGAAGGGGAAGGTATTAGTACTGTAACTCGGATGTTGGCAGCGATCGCGAATCAAGGGGGACGAGTTAGTGGGATTCACCTGCTGACGGAAGGGAATGAAGGGAATTTCTGGTTAGGTAGGGATTATGTTGACTCGGAGAATATTGGGGAGTATCAACAGGAGTTAGAACAATGGAAAGGGGCTTTAACTGCTGGAGCTGATATCTTATTATATAGTTGCTTTACTGCTTTGGGTGTGACGGGAGAGCAGTTGATTAATTCCCTGGCTGACTATACTGGCGCTGATGTGGCGGCATCGACGGATTTAACTGGTAGTGAGGCTTTGGGGGGTAATTGGGATTTTGAGGTAACCACGGGAGAGATTGAAACGGGGTTGGGGTTTGAGTCACAGGTATTAGCGGATTTTACTGGTAAGTTAGCTGCGTTTGACGTAGGTAATGCTGCTGATTTGATCGATGCGATCGAGCAAGCTAATATGAATGCTGAAGCTGATACGATTAATTTGACGGCGGATATTACCCTGATGGGGATGGATAATAATACCGATGGGTTGAATGGTTTACCTTCGATTGACCCTGTTGATGGTAGTAAACTGACGATTAATGGTATGGGTAATACCATCGCTAGGGATGCAGGTGCGATGGATAACTTCCGTGTGCTGCATATTGCAGCAGGAGCCGAGTTGGAGGTTAATAATACTACCATTTTCGGTGGATTGGCTGCTCGTGCAGGAATTCAAGGCGCTGGTGGGGGGATTTTTAATCGGGGAACCCTGACTCTGAACAATAGCACTGTTTCTGGTAGTACGGCAAACAACCGAGGCGGCGGCATTTTCAACTTTGGCAATGGGGCGAATGCAGCCACGGTAACTCTGAACAATAATAGTACGGTGTCTGGTAATACGGCAGTCTTCGGGGGCGGCATTTTCAACAGAGGAGAGGCGGCAAATGCCGCCACTATAACCCTGAACAATAGCACCGTTTCTGGTAATACCGCAAACAATCGAGGCGGCGGCATTTTAAACAGAGGAAATGGGTTGAATGCAGCCACTGTTGCCCTGAACAATAGCACCGTTTCTGGCAATATGGCATCATACGACGGCGGTGGCATTTTAAACAGAGGAGATGCGGCGAATGCAGCCACTGTAAACTTGGACAATAGCACCGTTTCTGATAATACCTCAAACAACCGAGGCGGTGGCATTTTCAATGATGGAAGAAATGGGTTGAATGCAGCCACTGTTACCCTGAGTAATAATAGTCTGGTTTCCGGTAATACGGCAACTAACAACGGCGGCGGTATTTACAACTCTGGATATAATGGGGTAAACGCAGCAACTATAACCCTAACTGATAGCATGGTTTCTGGTAATACGGCAACCATGGGTAACGGCGGTGGTATTTACAACTATGGTGATGGGGCAAATGCAGCCACTGTAGACTTGAACAATAGCACAGTTTCCGATAATACGGCATACTACGGCGGCGGCATTTTCAACTCTGGAGCCAATGGGGCAAATGCAGCCACTGTAGACTTGAACAATAGCACAGTTTCTGGTAATAGGGCATACTATGGCGGCGGCATTTTCAACTCTGGAGCCAATGGGGCGAATGCAGCCACTGTAACCCTGAGTAATAATAGTACGGTTTCTGGTAATTTCGCAGACTACGGCGGCGGCATTTACAACTCTGGAAATAATGGAGCAGATGCAGCCACTGTAACCCTAGATGATAGTACGGTTTCCGGTAATACGGCAATCTTCGGCGGCGGTATTTTAAACTCTGGAAATGGGGCAGATTCAGCTACGGTAACTTTGAGCGATAGCATAGTTTCGGGTAATACGGCAATCTTCGGTGGCGGCATTTTAAACTCTGGAAATGGGGCAGATTCAGCTACGGTAACTTTGAGCGATAGCACGGTTTCTGAAAATACGGCAGACTACGGCGGCGGCATTTACAACTCTGGAAATGGGGCGAATAATTCAGCCACGGTAACCCTGGATAATAGTACAGTTTCTGGGAATACGGCAAACTTAGACGGTGGCGGCATTTTAAACTATGGATATGAGGCAAATGCAGCGACGGTAACCCTGAGTAATAGTACCGTTTCTGGTAATTCGGCAGGCAACATCGGCGGCGGCATACGCAATTTGGGATATGATTATGAGAATGCAGCGACGGTAACCCTGAGCAATAGCACCGTTTCTGGTAATTCGGCAGGCAACATCGGCGGCGGTATTGACAACGAGGGATCTTTAGCAAATAATGCTGCTACGGTAACCCTGAGCAACAGCACTGTTTCTGGTAATAGTGCAACCTACGGCGGCGGCATTTACAACTATGGATATGGGGCAAATGCTGCCACGGTAACCCTGAGCAATAGTACGGTTTCTGGTAACACGGGAACCTACGGCGGTGGTATTTACAACTATGGATATGGGGCAAATGCTGCCACTGTTGCAGTTGGCAATAGCATCGTTGCTGGCAATACTGCCACTAATTCAGATCCTGATGTGGGCAGAAACGATCCTAATTTTGCCCCCATTACCGATAATGGCAATAACCTGATTGGCAGCGACTCCTTAGGAGTATTTACCACTAGTACCCTTGTGGGGACTCTGGCTAATCCCCTCGATCCTCGACTGACACCTTTAGGCAACTACGGTGGCTCTACCCAAACCCATGCTCTCCTGCCGGATAGCCCTGCTATTGATGGGGGAAGTAATGCCCTGGCAGCAGGGTTAATTACGGATCAACGGGGAGCAACTAGGATTATTAATATAGTAGATATCGGTGCTGTTGAAGTTCAAGGATTTACCTTGAGTGCAGTAGCGGGAAGTGGACAAAGTACGATTGTTAACACCGGCTTTGCTACGGATTTGCAAGTTAAGTTAACAGAAGACTTTATCGATGCACCTCTGGCAGGTGCAACTATTACTCTCACTTCTCTAGGCACAGGGGCTAGCGCCAACTTTGGTAGTACCACCGTAACTACCGATAATTCAGGCATCGCTACCACTACAGCTACCGCTAACACCATCGCCGGTAACTATCAAGTAGCAGCAAATGCTAACGGGGTTACTGGGGTTAACTTCGAGCTGACCAACAATCCTGGTGCCGCTGCCATCTTAAGTATCTTAGCAGGTAATAACCAGAACACCACAGTTAACACCGCCTTTGCTACTAGTTTGCAAGTGCAAGTTACCGATAAATTCGGCAATGTGATACCAGGAGTAATCGTCACCCTTTCTCCTCCCGGCACAGGAGCCAGTGCCAACTTGGGTAGTCTCTCTATCAGCACCGATAATAATGGTATCGCCACTGCTCTTGCTACCGCTAATACCGTAGCAGGAGAGTACCAACTAGGAGCTAACGTTACCGGAGCTACTGGGGTTAACTTTGAGCTGACCAACAATCCCGGTGCTGCTCATACCCTAATTATTTTAGCAGGCAATAACCAGAGTACCATTATTAACACAGCTTTTGCCAATAGCTTGCAAGTGCAAGTTACCGATGAATTCGGCAATGCGGTACCAGGAGTAACCGTCACCTTCATCCTCCCCAACACAGGAGCTGGTGCCAGCTTGGGTAGTATCTCTTTAACCACCGATGCTTCAGGCTTAGCTAGCACTACCGCAATTGCCAACTCTATTGTCGGAAGTTATCAACTAGGAGCCAGTATTATCGGCATTACCGAAGTTAACTTTAACTTGACAAACACCGCCTTCGACATTACCCCAATTTTGCAATCTGTTTTAAATGAATTGCCCGAATATGGATTAGAGGAATATGCTTGTCAAACTGCCCCAGCTATAGCGATAAATGCCACAGGAGAAGAAACTCCCCAAGATGAGGAAGAGGAAAGAGAAACCACAATTCAGCGCAATCAAGATTGTCAAACTGTAGGGGCGCACTGACGTGCGCCCTCCACCGACGTGCGCCCTCCACCGACGTGCGCCCTCTCCCAGGAGGGATGGGGGGATGGGGAGATGGGGAGATGGGGAGGCAAGGAAGCAAATTCCCAATTCCCAATTCCCAATTCCCAATTCCCAATTCCCAATTCCCAATTCTCAACCAATAACAACCTGAGCCAGGTGTTTTAAGATTTGCAAAACCACATAGATATCATCTTGGCGATCGAGGGCAAAAAGGTAAGATTGACTATATATAGGTAAATCTTGTCGCCTTAGCTTCAGGAAGCGAAACTCATTCCCATTAGTCACCAAGCCAAAAGCTGGTTTGGCTGTATCTGGATTAGCTAACATATAGGCTAGAGTTTGGGGAATGCCTGGATCTAGGGAATATCTTGCTCTCTTGGATTCAATCACCATGAGCCAAAAATTAGGAGTAAAAACCAATAAGTCCAGTCGTCCTTTAACAATTGTACCTTGATCCTCGGAAGTAATTTGTACTTCTTTCTCCGCTGTTAAATAAAAGGGTGGACGGTAGAAACCTGCGAGTTTCAATAAAGGTGATAAAACCACCATTTTGACTACCGGTTCGAGGGTCGTATAGGTTGACAGGTGGAGATAATCTGTTTTTAGTTCATCTAGTGCTTGCTTCTCCTCGTCAGATAGTTGGGGTAAATCCTCTTGCCATTCCCGAAAGAATTGGTCATCATCTGTGCGTTGGAGACTAAATTTTTCTTTTAATTGGTATAGCTCGATATTGTGAGCTTGAATAGTTTCAACCATATGTTAGCTGTCAGTTTTGAATAGTAGCACAAAATAAGGAGATTTCACCACAAAGACACAAAGGACACAAAGGAATGAAGGTTTGAGGTAAAATAGTGGGGTGCTGGAGAGCGTTTGCGTAGCATGGTGCGCTAGCAGCAAAGCGTAACGCACCGTCATTTGTACGTTATTAACCTAATGGTAATGGTTTGGGGGCGCACGTCGGTTGAGGGCGCACGTCGGTTGAGCGCGCACGTCGGTTGAGGGCGCACGTTGGTTGAGGACGCACGTTGGTTGAGGACGCACGTTGGTTGAGGGCGCACGTTGGTTGAGGGCGCACGTTGGTTGAGGGCGCACGTTGGTTGAGGGCGCACGTTGGTTGAGGGCGCACGTCGGTTGAGGGCGCACGTTGGTTGAGGGCGCACGTTGGTTGAGGACGCACGTTGGTTGAGGACGCACGTTGGTTGAGGGCGCACGTTGGTTGAGGGCGTATGCAATACGCCCCTACAAGCGCACACCTATTTTATTGTCTGAAATAATACCACAAAATAAGAGAGAATGCAATTGCCTATTGGAGTAATTAAAAGCAATAGCCACAAAAACACAAAGGACACAAAGTAATGAAGCAAAAAAGCGATCGCGTATTTATATCAGCTTATAGGATATTAGCCATAGCGATCGCTCTTGAGTAGGGTGCTGGAGAGCGTCTGCGTAGCATGGTGCGCTAGCAGCAAAGCGTAATGCATCATCATTTATACGTTAGTAACCTAATTAATGGGTTTAAGGCGCACGTCGGTTGAGGGCGTATGTCGGTTGAGGGCGTATGTCGGTTGAGGGCGCACGTCGGTTGAGGGCGTATGTCGGTTGATGGCGTATGTCGGTTGAGGGCGCACGTCAGTTGAGGGCGTATGTCGGTTGAGGGCG